>LVWL01000020.1:300000-403268 GCA_002092835.1 Campylobacter concisus
CCTAGCTCCAAGCTTGCTAACGCCAAAGATATCAACGCTTAAAAGCAGCACGATGCAGATCCAGTAAAACATCGGAATGATCCAGTCTATGCGCCTAATAGGCAGCAAAAATGCTATGAAAAATGAGACAAATCCTATGCCAAAATATACAAGCTGTTTGTTTGCCAAAATGTCGTTTGCTTCGGAAACTAGGATGTATGAGATGGCTATGATTGGGATGATTAAAAACGGCTGAATAAAATCAAAATGTGTTAAAATACGCCGATCTAGTTTTATCAAGAAGCAAACCTTAATTTTTGGGCTAGATTATATCACAAACAAGGCTTTGATTTTGGTTAAATTTAATGTTTTAAACAGCTCAAGACTCGATGTTGCAGTGGCACAAGAGCTTCAAATTTCACGTAATCAAGCTTTAAATTTGATAAAAGGTTCTCTTATAAACGTAAATTTAAAACCAGTTTCAAAACCAAGCTTTTTGTTAAGTGAAAACGATGAAATTTGCGTAAATTTCGCCCCAAAAAAAGAGGTGCAAAACGAGTATGAAGTAAATTTTGATATCCCAATTATCTACGAAGACGATGATCTAATAGTGCTAAACAAGCCACCTCAAATCGTCGTTCATCAAGCTCCAAGTGTAAAAGAGGCGACACTTGTTGAGTGGCTAAATAAAAAGGGATTTATGCTCTCAAATTTAAATGGCGACGTAAGAGCTGGCATCGTCCACCGCCTAGATAAGGGTACAAGTGGCGCTATCGTCATTGCTAAAAATAACTTCACCCACGCAAAACTAAGCGAGCAGCTAAGCGATAAGAGTATGGGGCGAATTTATCTAGCTCTCACCGATCTGCCGTTAAAAGAGGATGTCATCATCGAAAAGCCAATCGGCAGAAACCCAAACAACCGCCTAAAAAAAGCGATCGTTGCGGACGCTAAATTTGCAAAAAGTGCCTTTGTAAATTTGCTAAGTGAAAATGGCATAAATTTAATAGCAGCAAAACTTTTTACAGGTAGGACTCATCAGATAAGAGTGCACCTATCTAGCATAAACCGCCATATTTTAGGCGATGATTTATACGGATTTAAGAGCCAAGGCGATAAAATAAGCAGAGTTATGCTTCACGCTTATATGCTTTATTTTATCCATCCACGAACTGGCAAAAGGGTGGAATTTATCGCAAAAACGTATGATGACTTTAACCAAATAATTTACAAAAAAATTCCTAAGGAGATTTTTGATGAAAAAATTTGCCCTACGCATATTGACACCATTTTTAGCAGCTTTCTTGGCGGGATGCGGCTCTAGCGTACCGACTCAGCAAAGTGTGTCACTGCCTACGATTACAAGTTTAAAAACTATTTCAGATATGACAGAAGTTGGCTTCGAGTGGAATCCAGTGACCGATGAGAGCGTCGTTGGCTACTATCTTTACCGCTCAAATCCAAATGATGCAAACTCAAAAATGCAACTAGTTGCAAACATAAAAGACCGCTTTGCAACGCACTATGTGGATCGTGATCTAGCTCCAGAGACAACTTACTCATACCAAATGAGAACCTACTCAAGTAATGCCATCTCTCAACCAGGCACGATCGCAACAGCAACCACAAAGCCACTGCTTGACTCAGTACCGTTTTCGCAAGCTATTACAGGGCTTCCAGGACGCGTGAAAGTGATTTGGAGACCACATCCTGATAGCACCGTGGCAAGCTATATCATTCAAAGAAGTGATGCAGAAGCTAATAAATTTAGCCAAATCGCAGAGGTAAATGGCAGACTAAACGCCGAGTATATCGATACTGAGGTAAAACCTGGTAAGTCTTATGAGTATAGAATTTTAGTTAAAACTTCTTCAGGCGTTGTTTCAAAACCAAGTCAAAACATAAGTGCAACGACAAAGGAGTTACCCTAAATCAGTAACAAACCTTAAGGCAACAAAAAATGCACCAAAAAAGATAATTTTAACTTGGGATTACGTGCCAGCTGAGGATTTTGCTTATTTTAAGGTTTATAGGACAGTGAGTAAAATTTTGCCTTACACATATCTGGCAAAAACGACTAGCAACACCTATGAAGATCTCATAAACACAAATGCGGCAACAAGGTATTACAGAGTCACAGCAGTCGATAAAGACGGCCTTGAGAGCTTAAAACAAGAAGAGCCAATCGTGGGGATAACACTTGGTGCGCCAAAGACTCCAAATATTAGCGCTAGCTACGATGGTAGCGGAGTAAATGTAAATTGGAGTGCAGTTGATAGAGCTAGTTCGTACACTGTTTATAGAAGTGGCGCAAGTGAGAAAATTTTTAGTGGCATAGATGGTACTGGACTTAGAGATGATAGCGTGCAAAAAGGAGCTAGCTATTCTTACAGCGTCGTAGCTATCGATGAGTACGGCATCGCCTCTGATAAGTCATCAAAAGCGGAAGTTAGCATAAAATAATGCCAAATTTCATAGCTTCGTCTTTAAAAGAGCTCTCATTTCCATTTGGTAATGACAAAGTCAAATTTCTTTGGCAGGCAAATGGGCGAAACGAGAGGCTTATCTACACAAAAAATGAAGAAGAGAGTTTTTTTCTAGTCGTAAAACCCGGTAAAAATGGCATCGTCGTAAAAGGTGAAAAGCTTACAAAGCCAGCTAAAGTTGGTCTTTTGCAAGAGGCACTTGAGCTTTTTAAAGAGCAAAATTGCAATAATGTAATCAGTCAAGCATTTGCCGTAAAAAAGACAAATTTGACTAAAAAAGTGAGTGAAATTTTAAGCCTTGAAGAATTTGTGCCAGCATTTTGCGAGCTAAAAGATAAATTTAAAGAGATTTTCATCGAGATCGGCTTTGGTTCTGGTAGACACTTGCTTTATCAAGCTAAAAACAATCCAAATGCTTTGGTTATAGGCATTGAAGTCTATAAACCAAGTATCGAGCAAGTAGCAAAGTTAGCCAAGGCAAATGACCTAGAAAACGTGCGTCTAATAAACACTGACGCCAGACTTTTACTCTCTCTCGTTGGCTCAAATTTAGTTGATAGAGTCTTTTTGCATTTTCCAGTGCCTTGGGATAAGGCTGAGCATAGACGTGTGGTTTCGTCGGCGTTTGCGCTTGAGTGCGAGAGGATACTAAAAGTTGGTGGTAAATTTGAGCTAAGGAGTGATAGCAAGGAGTATTGCGACTTTAGTTTGAGTAAATTTTTAGAGCCCACAAACTCAAAGATAGAGGCTTTTAAAAATAGAAATTTAGAAGTAACAAGCAAGTATGAAGATCGCTGGAGACGCCAAGATAAGGACATTTACGATGTCATTTATACTTGTGAGGTTGAAAGTAGTGAGAGCGTTTTGGCTGGGGATTTTAGCTTTAAAGAAAAGACAAACGTAAAAAATATCATTAAAAATTTTAAAAATTTCATCATCAAAAAAGAGGATCATTTTTTACATTTTGAGGAAATTTACACCATAAGTGGGGTTGAAATTTTGCTAAAAGTCGCCTTTGGAGCGTTTAACAAACCAGAGCAGTGTTTTATCAAAATAAGCGATGAGAAAAGCGAATATTTTATAAAAAAACCGATCTTAATACGTGAAAATTTAGCAGCACACGAGCTTTTAAAGGAGTATTTGGCTGATGCAAGAGATAATTAGTGCAAGAAATTTGAGCCTAGCTTATGAACGCGATGAAATCGTAATTAATAGCGTAAATTTAGATATTTATGCAAATGATTTTGTCTTTATCACAGGCAAGAGTGGAAGTGGAAAAAGCACGCTTTTAAAATCATTTTATGGAGAAATTTCACCCCTTGCTGGAGAGCTAAATGTCTGCATGACACAAATGGATGACATCGACGATAAAAGACTTTGTGAGCTTAGGCAGCGAGTTGGCATTATATTTCAAAATTATCGTTTGATAAATGAATGGAATGTCGAAAGAAACGTCATGTTGCCACTCATCATCAAAGGCATCAATCAAAATGTGAGTAAAAAGCAAGTAGCGAAGCTTTTAAAACATGTAAATATGCTTCATAAAGCTGATAAATATCCAATGGAGCTAAGCGGTGGTGAGCAGCAAAGAGTAGCGATGGCAAGGGCTTTGGCTCACAATCCAAATTTGCTCTTATGCGACGAGCCAACGGGAAATTTAGACGAATACTCAAGCGACGTAATCTGGTCGCTTCTAAAATCAGCCAGAGAATTTCTAGGCACAAGCGTCGTCGTGGTGACGCATCACATCCCATCGACGCTTCGCATCCCATACCGCCACTTCGTCATAGAAAATGGAGGCGTGCATGAGATCGCTTAAAAATCATCTTGGATTCATCTTGCCGCTGATCGCGCTTTTGTTTTCCGTGCAGTTTAGCCTAACTGCTGATAAGGTTGTAAGAGATTATGAAAGACTCATGGGAAACGACTACAACATCGTCATAGTTTCAAGTAAAGAGCTAAGTGATGCTATGCTAAAGCCAGTTGTTAGCAACTTGGCTAGCATTGAACCGCTGAGTCCGCAAAAAATCATCGACCGCCTCTCAAATGACATCTCTGCTAAAAATTTGTCCATACTGCAAAATGCACTACCTAAATTTTACTCACTAAAACTTAGCGAATTTCCGACACCGCAGTACATGGATGAGCTAAAGCAAAAACTTTTAAAATTTGATGGCATCACAAAGGTTGAGACATTTTCAAAGACTCACGATAAGGTCTTTAAAATACTAAATTTAGCCAAAAGTATATCGTATGCTTTTATGGCGATACTTTGCGTAATAGGGCTTATGCTTATGCTAAAGCAGGCTAAAATTTGGTTATTTGAGCACAGGGAGCGCATAGAGATCATGACGCTTTTTGGAGCACCTTTTTGGCTAAAATCAGCCATGCTTTACAAATCAGCCATAGTTGATAGCCTAGTTGCTACCGTTGCAGTCGGTGCATTTTTCTTTTTCTTGCCTGGTATTGAAATTTTTAGAGAAAATGCCGCAAGCATTGATGTGGTATTGCCTAGTCTTGATCCTTCAAGAGATATATTTATCCTTTTTGGCGTGGCTGTGGTTTTAAGCATTTTTGCTGTTAGTTTAGTGATGAGTAAGGCTAGAAAAAGCGCGATATGAGAAAAGGAATTTTTACATTTTTGCTAGCTTTTAGTCTAGCTTTTGCGTCAAATACCAAAGAGAAGATCAAAGACTCCAAAAACTCGCTAAGATCAAGTCAAGCGATGAGTGAGCAGCTTAGTAAAAAGCTAGATGATTTGGCTGGTGATATTGTAAATGGCGAGAAAAAACTTCGCGGTATAAGTGGCGATATCACAAATTTAAAAGGTCAAATTTCTGTACTTGAGACAAATGCCTCAAAAGCACTTCTTGAGCTTGATGACCTAACAAAACAAAACAAAGAGCTAGAGCGCACCCAAAAAGAGCTAGAGCAAAATATGATAAGGATCATCGCAGAAGATCTCTCATTTGATCTTATGATGTCAGCAAGCGATGGCAAACAAAGCGAAGAGAGCATCATCTCATCGCAAATTTTAACCAAACTAAACGCCATAGCAAAAGAGGACTTTAAAAGGCTTAGCCAGAACTACGAAGATACGATAGAAAAGATAAAAAACAAATCAAGCAAAATAAATGAGATAAACTCAAGCATAAAAAACTATAGACGCAAGCAAAATGATCTACAAAGTCTAGAGAGCACGCAGAAAAATACAATAAGCGGACTAAAGCGTGATAAAGAAATTTACAGCAAAAAGTTAGCCAAGCTTCAAGCCCAACAAGATGAGCTAAGAAAGACACTAGAACAGCTTGCTATCATGCAAAAGCAAGAGGATGAAGCCGCACGTGCAGCCAGAGAAAAGCAAGAAAGAGCGGCTAGCAAAGGTGACAAAAAAGGGTCAAAGAGCCAGCCAATGGGTGGGGGCTATCAAACAAGCTCAGTTAAGAGATACTCGGGCGCAAGGACGATCGCTCCACTTGATAGCTACTCTGTAAAGCAAAAATTTGGCAATTACGTAGATCCGATATATAACATCAAAATTTTTAACGAGTCAGTCGTGCTTCGCTCAAGCACCCCAGATGCGAAGGTAAAAAGCGTGCTAAATGGCAAGGTGGTCTTTGCTAAAGCGACCCCTATGCTTGAAAATGTCGTCATTATAGAAAATGAAAACGGCATACACACGATCTACGCCCACCTAAGCCAGATCGCGCCAACTGCAAAGGTCGGCTCGCTCGTGCAAAAAGGCTACGTCATAGGCCGAGTTAGAAACGATCTCACCTTTGAAGTAACGCAAAGAAACTACCATATCGACCCGCTTGAAATGATCTCAAAATAGTCACTTTGTAAGCGTTATTAGCTAAATTTAAAGCCTTTTTGGCTAAAATGCGTGAATTTCAAGGAGCATGACAATGAGTAAGAGAAAACGCGTATTGGTCAAATTTTCAGGCGAAGCTTGGCTGGAGAAAATGGTTTTGGCATAGACACAGCTGTGCTTAAATTTATAGCAAGCGAGATAAAAGAACTCATCGACAATGAGATCGAAGTTGGCATCGTGATAGGTGGTGGCAACATAGTGCGCGGTGTGAGCGCTGCAAAAGATGGTATCATCAAGCGAACAAGTGGCGATCACATGGGCATGCTAGCAACTGTTATAAATTCGATCGCAATGCGTGAAGCTTTAGAACGAAGTGGGCTAGAGGTAAGAGTGCAAAGTGCAATCAAAATGGAAGCGATCTGTGAGACTTTCATCGTTGGACGTGCGCAGCGCCATTTGGAAAAAGGCAGAGTTGTCATCTTTGCTGCAGGTACCGGCAATCCTTTCTTTACAACTGATACAGCAGCAACTTTAAGAGCTATTGAAATTGGCTCAGATATGATCATAAAAGCTACAAAGGTTGATGGCGTTTATGATAAAGACCCTAAAAAATTTAAAGATGCAAAACTTTTAAAATCACTAAACTACGAAAAGGCAATGAGCGATGATATCAAGGTTATGGACGATACTGCCATAGCTTTAGCAAAAGATAACTCACTGCCGATTTTGGTTTGTAATATGTTTAAGGCTGGAAATTTATTAAAAATAATAAATGAAGAAGAAGCAGCCCTATATTCAGTAGTAAAATAAATTTTAAAAAGGATAAATATGAGAACAGAACAAATAACAGCAAGAGCGTTAAAGCAAGTTGGTGATGATAGATATAAGCTTTCACTTATAGTTGCAAAGCGTGCAGAAGCACTGGCAAATGGAGCTCAAACTTTTGTTAATGCTGATACTTCAAAGATGAAATTTGCTGACATTGCGCTACTTGAAGTAGCTGAGGGCAAAATAGGCTTAGAGGCAATAGTTGAAGGAAAATAGTCTTTTTTTAGAGCAGCTAATAGAACAAATTTTACCTTGTAAAAATGTGTCAGAAGCTATAACGCTGCTCTTTTCTCTTTGCGAACGAAGTGAGAAATTAGACAAAGCTATAGATAGCTGTGTCACATCTCATGCCGGTCAATATCGCAAAAGTGGCGAGCCATACGCAATCCATCCTATCTTAGTAGCATCAATAGTAGCAAATATGGGTGGAGATGAGAGTATGGTCATAACTGCACTACTTCACGATGTAGTTGAAGATACTGAAGTTACGCTTAGTGAAGTCCAGGCTGAATTTGGTGATGAAGTGGCAAAACTGGTTGAGGGGCTTACAAAGATAGTTGCTATAAGAGAAAACAAGCTTGCAAGCTCAAGTAGTAACGAAAAACTAGCAAGCTCGGCGCTAACTTTTAGAAAAATGCTTTTAATCTCCATTGAGGATGTTAGAGTTCTTGTGGTTAAGCTTTGTGACAGGCTTCATAATATGCTAACCCTTGATGCATTAAAAGTAGAAAAACAAAAACGAATTGCTGAAGAGACGCTTATGGTCTATGCTCCGATTGCTCATAGGCTTGGAATTTCATCGATTAAAAATATACTTGAGGATCTAAGTTTTAAATATGCGATGCCAGAAGAATACGCCAAGATTGATAGTTTTTTAAATAAAAATAAGCAGCAGCTTAGCCTTAAGCTAAATGCTTTTTACGAGAAAGTAAATCAAATTTTGCTTGAAAATGGCTTTATTGAGGGCACTTTTGAGATACAAAAACGTATAAAGCATTACTATTCGATTTATTTAAAAATGCAAAGAAAAGGGATTTCGATTGAAGAGGTGCTTGATTTGCTCGCCATTAGAATTCTTGTGCAAAAGCCGCTTGATTGCTATCTTGCGCTTGGAAATTTGCATATAAATTTTAATCCTCTTATTTCGAGATTTAAGGATTATATTGCGCTTCCAAAGCAAAATGGCTATCAAACGATACATACAACTATTTTTGATAATAAGAGTATTTTTGAGGCACAAGTTCGTACTTACGATATGCACAAAACCGCTGAATACGGTGTCGCAGCTCACTGGAAATACAAAAATGGCGAGGGCAGTTTACTAAATCCAAAACTTGACTGGCTAAACGACATTGGTATGCAAAACAATGAAGCTGAAAGTAACGTCGAAGAGCTTTATGAATATGCAAAAGATAGTCTTTATATAGAAGATATTGCGGTCTATTCGCCAAAAGGTGAGGTTTTTACGCTTCCACGCGGGGCTACTGCACTTGATTATGCTTATGAGATTCACACGGAAATCGGACTTTACGCAAAAGAAGCTTATATAAATCGCGTCAGAATGCCACTTTTAACAGAGCTAAAAAACGGCGATATTGTAAGGATCGTAACTGGCGAGGAGGCAAAATTTCGCTGTTCGTGGATAAATAGCGTTCGAACTGGTAAAGCAAGGGCTACTATAAGAACATACTGCAAGCAAAAGATAAAAGATATAAATTATAAAATTGCAGTTGATATTTTAAAGTCGGTTTTTGGCGTTTCAAAAGATAGAATTTTAGACTGGATAGAGTATGAAAATTTAGGCAAAAAAGTTTTTCGTGCTGCAACTGAAAGCGATTTTTTGCAAGAGGTCGTAAATATGCTTAAAAAGTATATAAAAAAAGAGCGTCCTTTTATGATCTCTTTGGGAGACAAATATCAGGTTAAAAAGCAAAAATTTGAAAATATCGTAATCTATTCAAATCACAAAATTTCAAATGTCGAGTTTGACTATTGTTGTAACCCAAAAAGAGGCGATAGTATAGTTGGCTTTAAAAATGGGCACAATGTGACAGTGCACCACAAACTTTGTGAGCGTGCTGGAAAGCTTATGGATAAGGGCAATGAGATCATCTTTGTCAAATGGACTAGAAATGCCCCACATAGATATAAAATTTTATTAAATCTTGAGAACCGAAAAGGTGCGTTGGCTGAATTTTTAACATATCTTGCTAGACTAGATGTAAATTTGGCTACAATCTCGCTAAACGAAGCAAATGACCTTAGCGGTGACACATTTGAGATAAGTGTTGAGATAGCCGAAAACATCGATGCAAACGAGCTAAGAGAGAAGATCAAAGATAGATATAAGATTATAGATTTTGTTTCGCAAAGCGATCCATACCATAACTAGGAGAAAGATAATGCAAGATATAGCTGAAATTTTACAAGAGATAAAACGCGGTGTTGCCGAGATTATTGACTTTGAAAGAGTTGAGAATTTAATAAAAAACTATTATGAAAAAGGTGAAAATTTCTATGTAAAGGCTGGCTTTGATCCAACTGCTCCAGACCTTCACTTAGGTCACACAGTCGTTTTAAGCAAGATGGCACTACTTCAAAAACATGGCGCGATCGTGCAGTTTTTGATAGGCGATTTTACCGCTCAAATAGGCGATCCAACTGGCAAATCAGCCACCAGAAAGAAGCTAGATCAAGAGACGGTTTTAAAAAACGCTAAAACCTACGAAGAGCAAGTTTTTAAAATTTTAGATCCAAAAAAGACCGTGATAATGTTTAACTCAAAATGGTCAAATGAGCTTGGAGCTGCTGGAATGATAGAGCTAACTAGCACATTTTCAGTCGCTAGAATGCTAGAGCGTGACGATTTTGAAAAAAGGATAAAATCTGGTAGTCCAATTTCAATTTGTGAATTTATGTATCCACTTCTTCAAGGTTATGATAGCGTTGCGATGAAGTGTGACATCGAGATGGGCGGTACGGATCAGAAATTCAACCTTCTAATGGGTAGAACTTTGCAGAGAACATATAATGTTGGCAAAGAGCAAGCTGTCATCATGATGCCACTTCTTGAGGGACTTGATGGCGTAAATAAGATGAGCAAAAGCCTTGGAAACTATATCGGTGTAACCGAAAATGCAAATGATATGTTTGCAAAAACGCTTAGTATAAGCGATGAGCTAATGTGGCGCTGGTACGAGCTTTTAAGCACAAAAAGCTTGGCGAGATAGAAAATTTAATGAACGATGTAAAAAACGACAAGTATCATCCAAAAAAAGCAAAAGAGGACCTTGCGTACGAGATAACAGCAAGGTATCACGGCGAGGAGGCTGCAAAAGCTGCGATGGCTGAGTTTAATAGCGTACACTCTCAAAATCAGCTCCCAACTGATATCAAAGAATTTAGCTTAAAAGCACCGGTGTGGATCGTAGAAGCTCTATCGCAGTGTGAGCTAAGTGAGTCAAATTCTCAAGCAAGACGCGACATAAAGGCAAATGCGGTTAGCATTAATCAAGAAAAGATTAGTGATGAGCAGTTAAAATTAGAGGCAGGTGAATATATCTTGCAAGTCGGAAAGCGTAAATTTGCAAAAGTAAAGGTTGAATAGATGGAGTTAAAGCCATTAAAAATAGGAAAATATGAGATAAAGTATCCGATATTTCAAGGCGGTATGGGACTTGGTATCAGCTGGGACAAACTAGCTGGCAGCGTCAGCCTTGAAGGCGGTCTTGGAATAATCAGCTCAGTTGGCACAGGATATTATGAAAATCGTAAATTTATAAACAAAGAGCTAAATGCAAAGCCATTGGGAAGTGAAAATTTCTACTCAACAAGAGGTCTTAGAGCAATTATTGAGAATGCCCGAAAAATTTGTGGAGATTTGCCGCTTGGCGTAAATATAATGTACGCTGCAAATGACTACGCAAGAGTAGTAAAAGACGCTTGTGAAGCCGGTATAAATATCATCGTGTCAGGTGCTGGGCTACCTACTAATTTGCCAGAATTTACACAAAATTTTAAAGAAGTCGCGCTAGTTCCTATTATCTCAAGCGCAAAAGCACTAAAGATCATCTGCAAACGCTGGTTACAAAGATATGACCGTTTACCAGATGCTGTCGTACTTGAAGGGCCACTAAGCGGCGGACACCAGGGCTTTACTTACGAGCAGTGCCTTGATCCTGAGTTTTCGCTATTTAATCTAATCCCACAAGTAAAGGCCGAGATAAAAGAGTGGGGCGACTTTCCGCTCATCGCAGCCGGTGGAATTTGGGATAAAAACGACATAGAAAAGGCAATATCACTAGGCGCAGATGGCGTTCAAATGGGCACACGCTTTATCGGTACTCATGAGTGTGACGCAGATATTGGTTTTAAAGAAGTGATACTAGCAGCCGAGGAAAAGGACATAGAGCTTATAAAAAGTCCAGTTGGCTATCCGGCTCGTGGGATTAGAACAAATTTGATAAATTTGGTAGAAAAAAGGATGGGACCAAAGATCCAGTGTATAAGCAACTGCGTGAGCCCTTGTCAAAGGGGCAAAGGAGCTAAAGAGGTTGGATATTGCATCGCTGATAGGCTGTTTGACTCATTTAGTGGCAAAAAAGAGACCGGGTTATTTTTCACAGGAGCAAACGGATATAAACTAAAAGAGCTAATAAGCGTAAAAGAGCTAATGCATAAGCTGGTACATGGTGAATGAAACGAGCGATAATCCTCTTTTTTATTGTTTGTAATTTTCTTTTTGCTGCGATAAATTCGGAGATATTTGCAAAATTTGATAAAAATTTTGCCAGCTCAAGCAGAAGTGCAAAGATCAAATTTCACAACGATATAAAAGACATCTATGTCGACGCGATCATAAAAAATGACAAAAATATAAAAAAACAAGCACTCACAAGGCTTATAACCAGCTCAAAATCGCTTGGTTTTGATTCAAGTGGATATATAAAAGATCTAAATGCACTAAATGGCATAAAGAGCACTAGTACGTCTAGTGCTAGTGCTACTACTTTGACGCTGCTTAGTGCAACCAAGGTAAATGACACTTTGGTGCTTAAGTTTAATACAAAAATTGATACTGCAAAATTAAAAACATCCTTTTTAAAGCAGCAAAATACATATAAAAACATTATGGACATTGATGGTAGGTTAAATGGCAATCCGCTAACTTATAAAAATTTTATATCTGATTATATTCACATCTCGCAGTATGATAAAAATACCGTTAGAGTTATTTTTTCTGATAAGATCCAAAAGACTATAAAAGCAAATGCAACAGGTGATCTACTCATAATAAGTACACAAAATTTTATCTCAAACGAAAATGTAAAAACACCACTTCATAAAACTAAAAATAAAAACGAAGAGATTCAGCCAAAAGAACCAGGGCCAAATTTAAAGCCACAGCCTGCACAAAGTGAGCCAGTGGCAGCACCTTTGCCACCAGTTGCGGCTAGTAAATTTTCACGTAACAAAACGATCGTCATCGATCCAGGTCATGGTGGCACTGATCCAGGTGCAGTGAATGGCAAGCTTCAGGAAAAAACCGCAGTTCTAGGTGTAGCCAAAAAACTTGGCGACATATTAAAAGCACGTGGTTACAAGGTCTTTTTTACCAGGTCAACCGATGTCTTTATAAATTTAAGAACAAGAACAAAATTTGCAAATGATAAGATGGCTGACCTTTTTGTTTCTATCCATGCAAATGCCGCTCCAAACGCAGAAAAAGCAAAGACCATGCATGGCATTGAGACATTTTTCTTGTCGCCTGCAAGAAGCGAACGTAGCAAAAACGCAGCCGCACTTGAAAACAAATCAGATATTGAAGAGATGAATTACTTTTCACAGCAGACATTTTTAAATGTACTAAATCGCGAGAAGATTATCGCGTCAAATAAGCTTGGCATCGATATCCAAAAAGAAATTTTAGCAAGTGCTAGAAAGGTCTATGCTGCAAGTGACGGCAGTGTGAGAGAGGCGCCGTTTTGGGTACTTGTTGGTGCTCTTATGCCAGCAGTTCTTGTTGAGATCGGCTATATCACGCATCCAGTTGAGGGCGAAAAGCTCTTTAATGATGCCTATCAAAACGCCCTTGCAAACGGTATAGCAAACGGTATAGATGGATATTTTGCAAAAAATAGATGAAAAATGCAAATTTAAGCTTCAAGGGACAAATTCCATTTAACGAGGAGTTTGGTGACATCTACTTTAATACTGATAAACCCTGGCTTGAGAGCGAATTTGTCTTTGCAAGCGCACTTGATGAAATTTGGCAGAGTAAAGATAGCTTCATCGTCGCTGAGACTGGCTTCGGTGCTGGACTAAATTTCTTTACACTTTGTAAGAAATTTAAAAATAGCTCTAAAAAACTTCACTTTGTTAGTATCGAAAAAAACCCTATTAAAAAAGATGATCTTTTAGAAATTTATGAAAATTTAGGTATTTTTAAAGCTTATTCCAAAAAGCTGGTTTCGCTCTACCCACCGCTTATTGAGGGCATACACCGTATAAATTTTGCTCCAAATATCACCCTTGATCTTTGTTACGGCGAGGCTAAAGAAATTTTATCTGAGCTTGATTTTATTGCCGACATCTGGTTTCTAGATGGCTTTGCTCCAAGTAAAAATGGCTCGATCTGGAGCGAAGAAATTTTTAGACAGATCGCAAGACTAAGCAGGGTTGGAACTACTGCTAGAACCTACTCGTGTGCAAAAATAGTAAAAGACGGGCTAAAGAGCGCTGGCTTTTTGCTAAGCCTAAAAGAGGGATACGCTAGAAAACGCCAGATGAGTAGCGCCGTGCTAGAGAAAAAGGATGAAAATTTAAAGGATGCTTGGTTTACGAGATGTGAACCACTGGCTAAGCCAAAAGGCAAAACAGCGCTTATCATAGGAGCTGGTGTGGCTGGACTTGCAACAGCTGGCGAACTAGCCAAAAATGGCTTTAAAGTGGTGATCGCTGAGGCAAATGGTGAAGTGGCTACAAATGGCTCTGGTAATCACTGTGGTGCTTTGATGCCGCTAGTTACCAAGCCTGGTGTAAATTTAGGCCACATGCACTTAAACGCATTTTTGCAAGCAGTGAGATTTTATAAGGCAACTTTGCCAAAAAGTCTTATCAAATTTAATGGCTGCATCGATTACGCATTTGATGATGAGTTAGTTAAGAGATATGGCTCGTGGCAGGATCAAGGTGCGGAGGAAATTTTTAAATTTGACAGTAGCCTAAAGCCGTATCCTGGCATTTTTATAAAAGATGGCGCATACACTAGACCAAGAGAAATTTGTAAATTTTTATCAAAAAATTTTGAAATTTTATTTAATCACGAGTATGAGAGTAGAGCGCATCTGCAAAATGGCAAGATCAGCGTTAAATTTAAAAACGGTAAAAATTTAGAGACTGATATTTTGGTCTTTTGCACTGGCAGTAAGAGCAGTGAAATTTTTAAGGACTACGATATGCAAATAAGCAGTGTCCGAGGCCAAGTAACTCACCTAAAACCAGTGCTAAAAAATGCCATGCCACTAAGCGCAAAAGGCTACATCTGCCCAGCCATCAAAGGCGTACAAGTTATCGGCGCAACTTATGCCAGAAATGAAATTTGCGATACGCCTAAAGTTGAGGATAATACTAAAAATTTAAGCGATGTAAGTGAGTTTTTTGATATCAAAAAAGTGAATATTATCGGCTCACGTGTAGGCTATAGAAGCTATAGCGGAGATAGGTTTCCGATAATTGGCGCTTTACATGATGAGGAATTTTATAAACAAAACTACAAAGGGCTATTTTGGAGCAAAAATAAAGATAACAATCCAAAAGCAAGCTACGAAAGAAATGTCTTTGTAAATTTTGCTCATGGCTCACGAGGTCTTGGCACAGCGATACTTGGAGCAAATTTGATAGTTGATCTTGTGCTTGATCGCCCACTTTGCATAGAAAGATCGCTATTTCACGAGCTTCATCCAGCTAGATTTTTGATAAGAAAACTAAAAAAGGGATTAAAATTTTAAGAAGGAATTAGCAGAAATTCCTAGCACAAGATACTAGGAATTTCTTATAAGATAAGGCTTAAAGCCTTGTTTTCATCTTTTCAAATTCATCTTTTATGACTTGCTCGTGAGGTTCGCTCGTCATTTTATTTATCGCATCTCCCCAAATACTTACGCTAATGATCGCTATGCAAGAAGCTATGATGCCAGGTAAAATTTCATAAACATAAGCGTTTAGCCCCGAAGTGATCCAAAATATTACGGTCACACCTCCAGCTATCATGCCAGCAAGTGCTCCAAGTGCACTCATGCGCTTCCAGTAAAGGCTAAAAAGTAGCACTGGTCCAAAGCTCGCACCAAATCCAGCCCAAGCGTTTCCAACGACATTTAGAACATTATCTGTCGAGATAAAAGCAAGTATGGTAGCAACTATGGCTACTACTACGACAGCATAGCGACTGATCGCTGTTTGTGTATTTTGACTAATCTCTTTTTTATAGAATGCAAAGATAAAGTCCTTTGTTACCGAGCTAGACGTAACTAAAAGCTGACTTGAGATAGTACTCATGATCGCTGAAAGCACAGCTGAGATGATAATGCCTATAAAAAATGGTGGGAAAAGTAGCTCACCAAGCTTTAAAAACACCGTCTCAGGATCACTAAGACCGCCTCTTTGACTAAAGTAGACAAAGCCAATAAGTCCGCTCATAATCGCACCAAGCAACCCAATGCTCATCCAGCCAATGCCGATCCTTCTTGCTTTAGCAAGCTCTTTTGAATCGCGTATCGCCATAAATCTAACAATGATATGTGGCTGGCCAAAATAGCCAAATCCCCAAGCCATAAGTCCTAAAATTCCCCAAAAAGTTTGATCTCTAAATGGATTTAGGTGATTTGCATCAAGCTTGCTTATCTCTTTTAGTAAATTTGTATCGCTTGGCAAGTCTAAATTTAGATATGCCACGACTGGGATCGAGACTAGGACACAAAACATCAAAAGCCCCTGAAATGCGTCAGTTATACTAACTGCTTTAAACCCACCAAAAAATGTGTAAAAGACCACAATGACAAGTGTAAAGACCGCTCCGTAGGCAAATTTTAAACCAAAAAAGCTCTCAAATGTCTTTCCACCAGCGATAATGCCACTACTTACATAAAGTGTGAAAAAGATCAAAATGATAAGACCAGAGATGATTCTTAAAATTTTAGTCCTATCTTTAAAGCGATTTTCTAAAAAGTCTGGTATCGTGATGCTATCACTCGCAACCTCAGTATAAATTCTAAGCCTCTTTGCTAAAAATAGATAGTTGCAATAAGCTCCAATGATAAGACCGATTATCATCCACACATTTGCTATACCAGTTGCGTATAAGGCTCCGGGCACGCCAAGTAACATCCAACCACTCATATCAGAAGCACCAGCACTAAGTGCAGTAACTACTGGACCCATTCGACGGTTATCTAGCAGATACTCGTTCATACTTGCATTTTTATCGTAGAAATATCGTCCGATAAAGAGCAAAAAGCCAAAATAGATGGCGATGGCTAAATAAGACCCAAAGCTCATAAATTTCCTTTCAAATTAAGATAAATGGCTTATGTTAATATAAATTTTTTTAAATTACAACATTCAGCGCCGATCCTTAAACGCTTTTAAGCAAAATGATATAAATTTTTTCGTATTATTTAAAGCCATATTTTAAAGAGAAGGACAAAGTTGAAGGCTCAAAATTTAGCTAAATTTCTATTTTTTATAATAATCGTCTCACTTGGAGCATATTTTTTCTATCCAAGAGATCTTAGTGAGGCTCAAGAGATCGCTTATATCAAAAGTTATGGAGTGACTTTAGGACTAACGATAGGCGGTATTGCCATAGGCATAACGCTTGGATTTACCTTGGCGTTTATTAAATTTTTAAACATTAAAGTCTTAAATTTTATAATTGATGAATATATCGATATCTTACGTGGAACGCCTGTAATACTTCAACTTTTAATATTTTCAGTTGTCATTTTTGCAACATGGAGTGATAATTTTTATGTAGCTCTCATCGCGCTTGGGCTAAATAGCTCTGCTTATGTGGCCGAGATCGTGCGAAGTGGCATAAATAGCGTGGATAAAGGACAAATGGAAGCGGCTCGTGCGATGGGCCTAAACTACTATGTTTCGATGCGCGAGATAGTTTTCCCACAAGCTACAAAAAATATCTTGCCAGCTCTTGCGAATGAGTTTATATCGCTATTTAAAGAGACATCGGTCGTGGGCTATATAAGCGTCGTTGATATCACGATGCAAAGTAAGAGCTTGCAAGCGGTCTTTTATAGTCCAGAGCCAGTCATTTTTACAGGTATTGTCTATTATGTGAGTGTTAAATTTTTTACACTTTTAGCAAAACTACTCGAGAGGAGATTAAACCGCCATGATTGAGATTAAAAATTTAAACAAAAGTTATGGCGATTTGTGTGTTTTAAATGATATTAGCGTAGATATAAAAAAGGGTGAAGTTATAGCGATAATTGGTCCAAGTGGTGGTGGAAAAAGCACATTTTTACGCTGCATAAACCGCCTTGAGGAGCCAGATAGTGGACACATAAAGATAAATGGCGAAGATATTTTAGATAAAAAATCAGACATAAATAAAATTCGCCAAAAAGTGAGCATGGTTTTTCAGCACTTTAATCTTTTTGCAAATAAAAACGTCTTGCAAAATTTAACTCTAGCCCCGATAAAAGCGGGAATTTTAGATAAAGCAAGTGCAGAAAAAAGAGCCGATGAGTTGCTAAAAAGTGTTGGGCTAAGTGATAAGAAATTTGCCTATCCGCACAAACTATCAGGCGGACAGAAGCAACGTATCGCGATCGCTAGAAGCCTAGCAATGGAGCCAGAAGTGATACTTTTTGATGAGCCGACAAGTGCGCTTGATCCTGAGATGATCGGAGAGGTGCTTGATATCATGAAAGATGTTGCTGCAAGGGGTATAACGATGCTTGTTGTGACTCACGAGATGGGCTTTGCAAGAAATGTGGCAAATAGAATTTTCTTTATGGACAAAGGCAAGATAGCAGTTGATGACACACCAAAAAATGTCTTTACAAATCCGCAACATGAGCGTTTAAAAGAGTTTTTAGGCAAAATTTTAAATCATTAAAGGAGTAGAAAATGAGTAAAATTTTAAAATTTTTGATGGCAAGCTTGGTTTTATTTTTACTAGGTTGTGGCGATGATACTAACAAAAAAAATGCAGTAAATAATGCCGAAGAAGCTAGTAAAAATGTAGTTTATAAAGTTGGCTCGAGTGCTGATTATCCACCTTTTGAATATCTTGATGAAAACAATAAAATTGTTGGCTTTGAGATAGATTTATTAAATGAGATCACCAAAAAAACTGGAATAAAATTTGATGTTGCAAATATGAGCTTTGATGGACTGATATCAGCATTAAAAACCGGTAAAATTGATATTGCCATAAGCGGAATGAGTGCAACTGATGAGAGAAGAAAATCGGTTGATTTCACTAAGCCATATTATTTTTCAGAAAATTTATTTATCCGCAAAAAAGGCTCAGATGTAAATAAAGACAACCTTAAGAATAAGAAAATTTCAGCTCAAGTTGGCACACTTCAAGAAGAAGCAGCCAAAAGCATAACTACTAAGTCGATACCTGCTGAAAATGTAGCAGCTGCTATCATGTCACTAAACGCTGGCAAAATCGACGTTGTACTAACTGATAGTCCTATAGGAGTTGAATATTTAAAACAAAATCCAGATTTAGAAGAATTTTTAAGAGTTCCTGATGGCACGGAAGGATTTGCGATGGCATTTGATAAAGGCAAACATACTGAGCTTATCAAGAAGATAGATGCAGCGATCGATGAGCTACAAAAGTCTGGTGAATTTGACAAAATGCTAGATAAATATGGATTAAAGAAATAAATTTAAATACAAAATTTGCAGAGAAGCAGGAATTCTCTGCAAAAACTCACTTTTTTCTAATTTTTAAAATTTAACATCTTTTAAAAGTAAAATTAATAAAATGACTTAATTATTTTCAAGGAGAAAAAATGAAGCTTCTCAGGATGAGAACGGCATTTATTTTAAATGTGCTATTTTCTATTTGTATGTATCACAATTTTGTTAAAAAATTCCTACTATTTAATAAAGCTAAATATAAATTAAAATTTTACATAAATGCGTTAATCAATATTTTTTATAAAAAACAACCAAAAGTATTTTTTGGTTGATAAATTTTAAGTATTAAAGTCGTATGGCTTTATTTTTTGAAGCAGATATTAAGAAAAACTAAAAGGAGAGAAAATGAATAATCTAGGTATTAAATCTAAGATTATGGCGATAGTTATCGTCAGTCTTATTGGCCTTGGTATCATGAGTGCATACATGCTAAATGGTATCTTAAAGACTCGCTCAAAAGCAGAGTTTAGTGAGAAAATCGTGGATACAATCATAAATCAAAATAATTTTATCCATGAGATGCAAAAAGAACGCGGATTTAGCTCAGGTGTGCTAGCAGGAGGGGATAATAAAAATTTATTAGAACAGCGTAAAAAAGTAGACGCTATGCTTGATAAGCTTGAAGAGAAAAATGAAATAGCTTCAGAGATAAATAGTATCCGCTCAAATGTAGATCAAAAAAGTGGAAATGATCTAATTAGCCGTATAACAAAAATTTTAAGAAAAGAGGTTATTGCTATAAATGGATATAGCGATAAGCTCGAACCTAGCTTGGTAGATGATCTAAAGCGTATCATTATTGTTGGTGAGATAAAAGAGTCTTTTGGTATTTTGCGTGCTACTTTAAATGGGGTTTTTACTAAAAAGAGCATAAGCAAAGAGGACTACAATAAAGTAGTTGCACTAAATAGCGTTATAAATAAATTTATGCAGGATTTTGACGATTACAACCCAAAAGAATTTAGTGACGAATTTGATGCTATCGCTAGAAAAAAGGCTGATTTTATAGATGCTATAAATATTATTAAAAATGTAGTTGCAACAGAAGATGCATCTTATGATGCATCAAGCTGGTTTTCAAAGATAAGTGTTACGATAGATGCGATGAGAGAGCTTGAGCTTAAACTACTTGATAATATGCAAAAAGATGCAAGACGTATTAAGGGTGATGCAAATACCGAACTTATTATAAGTTCTATTGTGATTGCGATTTGTATTTTACTTATGTTGCTAGTATCTACATTAATAGGTAAAAATCTGATCTCTGGCATAGATCAGACTAAAAATGGATTAGTTAGATTTTTTGACTTCTTAAATTATAAATCTAATAAGGCTGAATTTTTAGATCGTAGCGGTAGCGACGAGATCGGACAGATGAGTGCACTGATAAATGAGAATATCAAACAAATCGAGGCAAATTTATCTGAACAAAATAACTTCATTAAAGAGGCAAATACTTTTGTAAATCAAATTGGCAAAGGTAACTACGTAGCTCAGCTTAACGCAGATACTTCAAATCCTGCACTTAGCCAGCTAAAACAAACTTTCAAAGACTTACAAATCGCACTTAAGCATGCTATTGCGGAAAATGGCGATGACGTGTTAAATCTATTAGAAAGCTTTAAAAAACAAGACTTTACTAAAAGGCTTGAAGATGATGGCAAAATGGCGGTTGGTATAAATGCTCTTGGTGAAGAGATAGCCAAGATGTTAAGGGCAAATTTAGATCAAGCTCATGTGCTAGAAGAAAAGGCTGAGGCTTTAAGTCAGTCAATGAAAGAACTAACTCAAGGCGCAAATGTACAAGCAAGCTCACTTCAAGAGTCTGCTGCCGCAGTAGAGCAAATGTCAAGCTCAATGAATGCAATATCTCAAAAGACATCAGATGTCATTAGACAAAGTGATGAGATTAAAAACATCATAACTATTATTAGAGATATAGCTGATCAAACAAATTTACTAGCTCTTAATGCCGCGATCGAGGCGGCACGTGCAGGAGAGCACGGCAGAGGCTTTGCGGTCGTTGCAGATGAGGTTAGAAAACTAGCAGAGAGAACTCAAAAATCTCTAACAGAGATCGAAGCAAATACAAATGTACTAGCTCAATCAATCAATGAAATGAGTGAATCTATAAAAGAGCAAAGTGAGGGAATCAATATGATAAACCAATCAGTTGCTCAAATAGACACACTTACAAAAGAAAATGTAGTAATTGTCAATAAAGCAAATGAAGTAACATCTGATGTTGACGACATGGCTAAGGCGATAGTAAACGAAGTTAGAAAAAGTAAATTTTAATCTTTGACTTACTCTTAGAGCTCCTACTATTCTATCCCTTAAAATAATTAAGGGATAGAACTTATCTATAAAAATTTATATGCTACTTTGCTATACGATTATTTATAGCATTTTTCTTTTATTACAAATTTAAACAATTTTTAATAGAGAAATACTGATAATTAAGCCACTAAATCACCTTAAAGGATACTATTATGAAAAAGATCTTTGCTCTTTTACTCACAGCTTTTGTTGCTCTTTGTGCAAACGAGCTAAAATTTGGCACAGCGGCGAACTATCCGCCATTTGAATATATCGATGAAAATAACAAAATAACAGGCTTTGATATCGAGCTAATTGATGAAATTTCAAAGCGTGCAGGCTTTTCATATAAGATCATAAATATGAGTTTTGATGGCCTTATCCCAGCACTTAAAGCTGGCAAAATAAATGGCATTATAAGTGCGATGAGTGCGACTTCAGATAGATTAAAATCGATTGACTTTACAAAGCCATACTATTTAACTGAAAACCTCTATCTAAAGAAAAAAGGCAATGACGCATTAAAAGCTAAAGAAGAGCTAGCTGGCAAAAGAGTTGGCGTGCAACAAGGCACCGTCCAAGAGCTAGCAGCAAATGCTATAAATGGCGTAAAAGTAGTGCCTTCAGAAGATACTGTGCCACTCATCATGGGATTAAAAGTTGGTAAATTTGACGCAGTCATCCTTGATAGCTCTATTGGATATGGCTTTATCAAGAAAAATCCAGAACTTGAAGCATTTTTCAAAGAAGTTGATGGTAGCGAGGGCTTTTCAATAGCATTTGACAAAGGAAAAGAGAGCGCGTTAATAGAGAAAATAAATCAAATTTTAGATGATATGAAAAAAGACGGAAGCTACGAAGCTTTACTTAAAAAATACGATCTAAAATAATCTTCTAGCCTGCAAATTTGCAGGCTTATGCTAAATTCTGCTTTGTCTATCGATTCAAATTTAAAAAGGAAAATAATGAGAAAAATTTTGTTGCTTTTTTGCCTAGTAATGGGTCTTTTTGCGCTTCAAAACGATAAAGATATGTTAAATGGAGAGCTAAAAAATGGGCTAAAATACTATATCAAAGAGAATAAATTTCCACAAAAAACAGCTATTTTTTATCTTGTTATAAATTCTGGTTCAACTGATGAAAAAGATGGCGAGCAAGGTCTTGCTCACTTTTTGGAGCACATGGCATTTAATGGCAGCCGTGATTTTAGCAAAAATGAGCTCATTAAGCAGCTTGAGAGTCTTGGTGTAAAATTTGGAGCTGATCTAAACGCGCAGACGAGCTACGATCAGACGAGCTATGTCTTAACGATTAATGTAAATGAGAAAAATTTACAAGATACATTTAAAGTCTTTTCGAATTGGATAGATGGCGTTAAAATCGATCCTAAGGAGCTTGATAAAGAGCGTGGCGTCATAATGGAAGAAGAGCGTCAGAGAAATACGCCAGGATATAGGCTTTATTTGGCTCAAACAAAGGATATTTTTGAGGGCAGCATCTATCTAAAAAGAGTGCCAATAGGCGACATGAACGTCATCAAAAGCGTAGATGCTAAGCACATGCAAGAATTTTACGAGAGGCTTTATCAGCCAAGATTTATGAGCTTTGTTGCTGTTGGCGACTTTGATAAAAATGAGATAAAAAGCTTAATCGAAAAAAACTTCAACCAAGCAAAAAATACAAATTCTTACATTCATCCAGAAAAAAATATCAGTTTTAAAAGTGGTTTAAATATTTTTAACTACGACTCAAATGAGACTGGAATGGAGTTAGTTAGACTTAGCTATTTTGATAAATTTAGTCCAGTTTTAAATGAAGCTGATGCAAAGAGGAATCTAGAAGATGCACTTATCGCAAGCCTGATAAATATGCTTTATGAGCAAAAAAATGCAAATAATTCATCAAATTTAAGCACTGATTTTATAGCTCAAACACTTCAAGCAAAGCAGAAAATTTATAGTTTTGAAACAAATGTACTCGGAGGCGATTTTAACGCAAGCCTTAAAGATATGCTTGGCGTTATAAAAGGCATTAAAGAGTTTGGCTTTAATAAAGATGATTTTGAAGATGTGAAAAAGGCGTTTGTGGCAAATGTTGATGCAAAATTTAAACGCTCAAAGACTAAAAAATCAAGCGCTTACGCAGGGCAAATTTTAAATATGATAGAAAACGGTGGCTTTGTGTTAAGCGATGAAGATGAAAAAGAGCTTAGTTTAAAGCTATTAAATGAGATTACGTTAGCTGACGTTAATGCTAGATTTAGACAAATTTTAGCCATTTCTGATGAGCGTGTAAGAATTTTTAGCAAAGATGGCTTTAAACTTAGCAAAGATGAGTTTTTAAAGCTTTTTGCCAAAGCGCCTGCTTATAACACAAACCTATCTGCTAGCAACAACGATAAGAGCCTAGGCAATGAAAATTTAGAGCCAAAAGAGATAAGCTCAAGAAGCTTTGATGAAAAAAATGGAATTTATACCTACAAAATGCAAAATGGCTCGCAAGTTATCTTTAAGCCACTAGCTACTAAAAAAGATAGTATTTTGTTTGCAGCCGTCAGCAAAGGAGGCACATCAAATTTGACTGATCCAAAGCTTGGTAGCTTTGCCGTTGCGCTCACAAATGAAAGCGGTGTTGGTAAATTTAATAACTACGAGCTCTCAAAGGCACTAAATGGAAAGATCGTAAGCTACGAAAAGGGTATAGAAGTACTCACTCAAGGCATTTATGGCTCATCAAGCACCAGCGATCTTAGCTCGCTGCTAGCTGTTATAAATTTAGAATTTAACGCTCCAAGAGCCGATGCAAACGTGCTTGAGAGGATAAAGCAAAGAGCAAAGGATGAGCTAAGTAAAGAGCAAAATTTGCCTGAATATAAATTTAGTACCGAATTTAGCAAGTTTTTTTACGAAAACAATAAACGTGTCACGCCGCTTGAGATAGCTGATATCGATGCGCTAAAACTAAATGAGCTAAAAGAGATCATCAAAGATAAATTTACAAATGCAGCCTCATATACTTTTGTAATCATCGGCGACACCGACGAAGAGAGGCTTTTGTCACTTGTTAAAAAGTATATCGCCACCTTGCCAAAGCTTGGCGAGGCTGAAGAGTTTAAAGACGATGGCGTGCGAAGCATCAAGGGTCAGCACACCTTTAAAAGGGAGCATCAAAGCACAAGAAGAAGCGATGTTGGTATAAATATCATAAATTCTGATGCAAAATATAGCTTTGAAGGAGCGATTGAACTAAGGGCATTAAGTGAAATTTTAAAAACGGCGCTTCGAGAAAAGATCAGAGAAGATAAGGGCCAAACATATGGCTTTAGCCTAAATGCCAAGCTCGCACGCTATCCTTTTGAGCATTCAGATATGCTAATTAGTTTTACTTGTGATCCCGCAAACACGGACAAGATTATCGCTGAGATAAAGCAGATAATAGCTAGCATCAAGAGTAGTGGCGTGATCTTGCCAAAGCATTTGGAGGATTTTAAGGCACAGAGTGAAATTTCTATAAAAAAAGATTACGAAAAGCCTGAGTTTTGGCGAAAGCTCATCATCTCAAATAAAATTTTTAACACACCACTTTATACGGCTGATGAGTACATAAGTGCGGTAAAAGCCATCACAAATGAGGACATCAAAGAGGCTGCAAAGCTATATCTTGATGAGAAAAATATGGTGATAAGTATAAATAATCCAAAGTAGAAAATTAAGGGGCAAAGCTGGCTAGCTTTTTAAATTTAACCTGAGTAGAAATTTGGCGAGCCAAGCTGGCTGACTCTTAAAATTTAAACGCGAGTAAAAATTTATTAAGATAAGCTATCTTTTTAAATTAGTTGGCTAAATTGGCTCTTTAAATTTAAATGTAAATAGAAATTTAAAAGGCTAAACAAGTCTCCAGAAATTTAAGTCTAGACAGAAATTTGAGAAGTCAAGCTAGCTCTTTAATTAAGCCTAATTAGAAATTTTGGAGCCAAGCCAGCCCCAAAATTTAAACCTAAAGCTATGCGAGGATGTCCTTTGGCTTTAGCTTGTTTAGCTTTTGCACTAGATCATCAAAGCTCGCTCCATTTTCGACCTCGCGCCTGATAAATTCCTCAAAAAACTCACGTTTTATATCTTTATCCGTATATGTCACGCTCTTTTTGGTAACTTGTATAGGCTTAAATTTCTCTTCTTCCATCTCTTCATCGCCATTTTCTCTAACTGGCGTAAGAGCGATATTTTGAAGCACATCAGCGATGCTCTCGCCCTTTTCATAGCTTGTTTTTAGAAATTTCAAAAACTCATCTTTGCTGTTTTTATCAGCGTAGCTTACACGGTGTAACATAGGCTGACCTAAGAATTCTATACGTTTTTTATCCGAGCTTTGTTCGTAATGTAAAGCCCCGTCTTTAAAAGAAATTTTCACATTTGCGTGCTCGCCAAGTATCCTTTCGGCGGTAAATTCCAGCCATTTATCTTTAAACTCATCGATACTTAGATCAGAGTCTAGTAAATTTGTAGCCTCACGGCTTAGATAAAGAGCACCAAAAGCATTATTGATTATTTTATTGTTTATGCTCATTTTGTGATTTTTGATGAACTCATCTACGCTAAAGCCGTTTTTCTCGCTAGTTAGAATGTAGCTTGCTCGCCAAAGCTTCGTGCTATCAACGAAATTTTTAAGGCTAGAGATTTCATCTTTGCTCGCTCCGCTATCAAGGCCATTTATCTTGCCCCAGATAGAAATTTTGTCATTTGATGAGTAACCAGAGAGCGGTAGATGCTTGATGTCCGCAGTTTTGGTGGGAATTTCTACTTTATTTAAATTTGTGCTTGTGGCTTGACGCTTACTAAAAGCGTCTTGATAGCTAAAGCTTTGGTTAAATCCATTTAGTGCGTTTATCATGTCAAATCCTTTAACACTATATCGGCAAATGGATTTAAATTTTAAGTGGAATTATTTTTTATTGCGGTATTTTTCAAAAATGGCGATCATTTGGTATGAGTTTTGTGCGATTTTAAATTTATTTGGATTTTTGCCAAGTAGCTCTTCTCTTAAAGAGTCGATAAATTCCCTATCTTTTTTGCAAGCCTCAAAGCTCACTCGTCCCCTAAGTACGGCCATAAATATAATATCAGCAGTCGCATTTATCATCTCAAGCATTTTTTCTTCGCTCATTTTTGTGGATTTTGCCCTTTTTAAAGCAAATATTATTCCTTTACGCTCACAAAATTTACTATTTTTACCTCTTGGCTCTCTTTGCAAGCCTCCAGTGCGGCTGCGTTTTTCACCATATGAGCGCTTTTCATATGCTCTTTTTGGCTTGCAAGATCTTCCCAAATCTCCATAAAGCAGTATTTGTTTTTACCGCCCACAACCATGCCGCACTCGTAGCTTATGCAGCCTTTATCTTTTCTTGAAGCCGGCACGATCTCTTTTAAAATTTCTTCAAATTTCGCCTCACACCCAGCTTTTAATTTTACATTTACATAAAATCCAATCATCTGCCCATCCTTTAAAAATTTTTGGCTAAAATAACGCAATTTAGACGCAAGTTTGCGCATTACATTACAAGGCCTTTAAACGATGAAATGATACAAAACCCTAAATTTATAATTTCTAAAACCAACCAAAAACAATAAATTTAACAAAAATCGGAGAAAGAATGAAAAGACGAGACTTTTTAAGATTGAGCGCATTAGGCGCGGCTAGCCTTCAAGCAAAAGAGCTTGGAAGCGCAGAGCAAGCGTTATTTGACAAACAAAGCGGACTAAGCGCAAATAAATTTGGTGCATTTTATGTAAAAACGATCGCAGGTCGCGTTGTTGAGACCGTGCCATTTGAGGGCGATGCTTATCCAAACGAGCTAAATAACGCAGTCATTGACTACATCCAAAATGAGAGCAGGGTAAAATATCCATTTGTTAGAAAGAGCTTTTTAGCCAATCCAAACAACCCAAAGCCAGAGCTTCGTGGCAAAGAGGAGTTTGTGCGCGTGAGCTGGGACGAAGCGATAAAGCTAAGTGCAAAAATTTTAAAAGAAAATTTCGATAAATACGGCGCTGAAGCGATCTACGGACAGGTTTATCAGTGGGGTAGCCTTGGCAAAGTAGGACATAGCCAAAAGACCGCAAAGAGGCTACTTAACGTGCTTGGTGGCTACGTAAATGAGCTTGGTGGCTACTCATACGGTGCAGCGACTGTCATCATGCCTCACGTCACTGGCTTCGTCGATCCTGCGCTAGCGCCAACAAAGTGGGAGGCTATCTTAAAAAACGCCAAAACGATCGTATTTTGGGGTACAAACCCAGTCGTTTCAAATAAAATCGCCATTGGCGTGCCGCTTCACAACTCATATAAATACTACGATGAGATCAGAAAAAAAGGCGAAAGCGGCGAGATGAAAATTTATAGCGTTGACGTTTATCACAACGATAGCGCAAAATACTTTGACTCAAAATACCTTGAAGTCGTGCCTTGCACCGATACGGCAATGATGATAGGTATGTGTAACTACCTTTATGAAAAAGGGCTTTACAATAAAGAATTTATAGAAAAATACACGGTTGGCTTTGATAAATTTAAAGAGTATATGCTTGGCACAAAAGATGGGGTCAATAAAAACCTAGCTTGGGCAAGTAAAATTTGTGGCGTTAGCGAGCAAGATCTTGCGAAATTTAGCGAAGATCTAGCTAAAAACGACTCAGTCATAGTTAGTGGCTATGCCATACAAAGGCAAGATCACGGTGAGATGGCATACTGGGCGCTTGTGACGCTAAATGCGATGCTTGGACACATCGGCAAA
The DNA here is from genome assembly GCA_002092835.1 of Campylobacter concisus. Classification (NCBI taxonomy): domain Bacteria; kingdom Pseudomonadati; phylum Campylobacterota; class Epsilonproteobacteria; order Campylobacterales; family Campylobacteraceae; genus Campylobacter; species Campylobacter concisus. The sequence continues at coordinate 328,175 of LVWL01000020.1, forward strand.
GAGGGTTGTGGCTTTGTCACAAATGACGGCATGCACAAAAATGCTGATGAAAGCTTCATAGCGCCTAAACTAGCGGCGTTTGAGACGAAGGTACCTCAAAAATTTATTGATAGCGGGCTGGTGCCAAAGACAAAGGGCTACGAAATGCCAAACTCAAGGCTAATAGATGCACTTCTTAAGCCAGGCAAAGAGATAACAAGAAATGGCAAGAGCTATAAACTGCCAAAGATCAGAGCGATGTTTAACGCCAATGGCTCGACTTTCACAAGGCATCCTGACGCAAATAGAGCGATAAAAGCTATGCGAAACGTTAATGCTATCATCACTTGCGAGCCGTTTTGGACAAGTACAGCTAAATTTAGCGACATCGTCTTGCCAGCTGCGCTTGAGTACGAGCGAACAGACATCGAAATGGCAAACTCTACAAGTGAGTATCTATTTGCGATGAAGCCACTTGTTAAGCCATTTGGCGAGAGTAAAAGTGACTTCGAGATCGCAAGACTGATCGCCAAAGAGTGGGGCAGGGAAGAGGCATTTAACGAGGGTAAAAGCGAGCTAGAGTGGGTCAAGACAATATATGAAGATGCCGTTAAAAAGGCTGTCGAGCTTGGGTATGAGAGCATGCCTAGCTTTGAGGAATTTTGGGAGAAGGGATATTTTAGATTTGACAAGATCGATGAGAAAAAACGCTACTTTACAAACTATAAGAAATTCCGCGACGACCCAGTGGCAAATCCGCTAAAAACGCCATCTGGCAAGATAGAAATTTACTCTGAGACGGTTGCTGGCTTTGGCTATGATGACTGCCCACCGCATGCAACTTGGCTTGAGCCATTTGAGTGGCTTGGCGCAAAAAATAAAAAATACCCTATCGCAATTAGTGGTGCACACTCTAAATTTAGGCTTCACTCACAGCTAAATAACTCCGTGCTTCGCAACTTTAACGAGATCGCAGAGCGCGAGCCAGTGCTTATAAATCCAAAAACAGCCGAGGCTAGAGGGATAAAAATGGGCGACGTGGTGCGTGTGTTTAATGATAGAGGCGAAATTTTGTGCGGTGCCTTTGTCACCGAGGACGTGCCACAAAATGTCGTAATAGTAAGCGAAGGTGCGTGGTATGACCCTGAAAAACCGGGTGAAAAGAGCCTTTGCTTGCACGGAAATTTAAATGTGCTCACAAAAGATGTGCCATCAAGCAAGATGAGCCAGAGCAACACCGCTCACACAAGCCTTGTGGATGTCGAGAAATTTAAAGGCGTGCCAAAGCGTGTCAGGGCATTTGACGCACCAAAGATCGGTGTAATGCACGCATAAAATAGAAGCTATCCTTAAATGGATAGCTTCTAAGCTTTAAAAAATTTATTTATCTTAATAGCAATGAATTTTCACAAAGCTCTTCGATCTTTGAAATTTGCTCTTTAACTCTTGCTTTTAAGCCATCAAGCATTGCTATTTTTAAAGTATAAATTTCATTAAAATCGCTCTTTATATCAAGCAAAATTTTATTTAAAAACGAGCTATTTGAGCACATTAAAGCTTCAAACTCATAAAGACTAAACGCATCAAGCATACGCTCATAGACGTCTTTTGCGCTTGGAATATAAAGTGGCGTATTCATCTGCAGATGCGATTCTAGCGTCTTTTCTATCTTTTGTTTTATAAAATAAACCGCGAGTTTGAGCGCGTTTTCATAGTTTGAGGCTAGCTTTATATCAAGCTTTTCAAAAAACAAAGAGACCTTTTGTGTGGCCTTAAATTTAGCCGTTTCATACTCTCTTAAAAAATTTTCATATGTCCGTCCGGCATAGGTATTTATGGATTTTGTTTCGTAAGCCAAGGCTTGATCATCAAAGCTAGCGTAATTTTCATAGCGAGATTTATATATTAAAAATTTATCCTCTAAATTTTTATAAAGCTCATTAAATGCTGAGGTTATTGCATTTTCTAGCTCTTTTACATCTTTTTTGTAGCGTTTAAAAAATTTATTAAAAACCACATCTTCGTAGATAAGTTTTGAAAAGACTTCGTCGCTATCAAGGCTTATTACCTCAAAATTTTCACGCTTATAAATTTCTTTGTTTAAAAGCGTCTTTGAAGCGTTAAATTTTGTTTTTGAAAATGGTTTAAGTAGCTTAAATACCTCATCGGCGGCAAGTTTTATAACTTCACTCATTTGACTATATCTTAAAGCGATCTTTGGTTTAAACTCCTCTTTTATCGCCTCTAGCCTCTCATCCAATGAGCCACTAAATTCATCTAAAATCAACTGTGCATTGTCATAAATTTCTAGATGTTTTTCTTGCTCGTTGGTTAGGAGTTTTACGATCTTTTTTGCCCTTACTTTTATGAAATTTTCTTTAAAGCTCTTGTCCAAAAAGCACTCTTTAATAGCCTTTAGAGCTTCGTTAAAATTTGAAGCTTCAAGTAGGCTTTTGTCATTATTTGTGATGCCAAGGAGTGCTTGCTTTGATGAGATAGCGATGATATCCTCAAAAAGCTCGCCATAAGTTTGCCTAGCGTGCTTTAGCAAACTTTCAAGCTCCTCCTCGCTTAGCTTGTCTTTTTGGTTGATTAGGCAGATCGCTTTTAGATCATTTGCTTTTAAAATTTCTTTGATACTTTCAAGCTCGCTTGCCTTTGCGGCGTTATTTGCAAGGCTTAGCCATATCGTGCCACTAACCTTTTTTAGTGTATTTTTTGTCTCTTTTGTGTCAGCATCTCTTAGCGAGTTTAGACCAGGAGTGTCGATGAAATTTATCTCTTTTAAAATCTCACTTGGCGCATAAAGCGTCATACTAGAAACTTGCTCGCCTAACTTATTTAGCTCGGCTAGATCGCTACTTGCTAGTAGGCTTTCGCTACCATTTATAAATTTCACGCTTAGAAGTGGCATCTTTGCAAATTTTAGCCTCACAGCCTTTGCGGTGACCGGAGTTAGTCCTGATGGCAAGATATCTTGGCTAAGAAGTGCGTTTAAAAACGTTGATTTTCCACTTGAAAACTGACCGATAACAGCTATTAGTGGTGGCTCATTTAAAGTATCTATTAGTAAATTTAAACTCTCTTTTATCTGCTCGCTTATATGCAAACTAGGATCGTTTAGATCATTTACGAGTCTAGCTAGCTCGCCCTTAAAATCATTTGTAAAGACCTTAAAATATCTCGCTTTGTAGGCATTTATAAATTCATTAAACATTTTTAATATCCTCTAAAAGTGAGTAAATTTCATCTTGTAAGGAGGTCTTTTGTTTAAGCTTTGAAATTGAGCTTTGATTTTGTAAATTTAGCTCATTAAGTTTTTTATTGAGAACTAAAAGCCTTTTATTTAAAGCCTCTTTTTGGCTCATCTCATAAGCCTTTACTCGCTCTTTTAGTAGCTTTTTTTCATGTTCTGCTAGCGTCTCACAAAACTGCGATATGCTTTTATTGTTAAGTAAATTTTGTCTTAAACTTGAAAGTGCCTCATCTGGCTCATTTTTGCTTAAAATTTTAGCTTCAAGCTCATCTAAAAGCTCTCTAAAATCAAGCTCTACGCCCATTTGCTTTAAAAAGTCATTTATACTAAAAATTTTATTTTCACTCACACTAAAGCCATCAAAACTTAAAGCGATATTTTGCTCGCATGACTTTGTCTGCACTAAAGTTTCATTTCTGGCCTCTCTCATGAGTGCCGCAACTCCGTCACAAAGTGTAGTTTTTGCTATTTGTGTAAGACGTTTTAGATTTAAATTTTCTCTTTTATTTTTGCAGTAAGTGATCTCGCTCTTAAGCTTTTCATTTAGATTTTGTAGTAGTGCTTCAAGCCCCATTTTATAGATATCTTTTGCATTTTTATCATCGAGTTTTTTTAGCTCGCTTTCTAAAAGCCTTTCAAGTTTTGTGAAATTTTCATTAAGAGAATTTTTGATATTTGCTTGCTCGTTTTGCAAAGCTTCTAGCTCTAAACCAAATGCTTTAAGCTCTAAAATTTTAGCCTTTGTGGCTTCGAGTTTTGTTTTTAAAATATTTTGCAATTCTTTTTGATATGAGCTTAAAATGAGAGCTGATTTTTTAGAGTCTTTACCAAAAAGCACATCGTAAAGATACTCTTTAAACTCCGGCACGCCACTATTTAAAGCACCATCAAGATAAGCCTTTGCACTAAGGGCAAAATAATCTATCTTAATATCATTTATCTGTTCACCGATCGCCTTTTTTACGTAGTTAAGCGTTTCATTAATACCCTTTGCGTCTAACTCGTCAGCATGAGTTAGCACGATAGCAACTCTTACGATGTGTGAGTTTTCAAGGCATTTTTTCAAAAACAGTGCGTCCTTTTGCGTAGCGCTTTGTGAGGCGTTCATGAGGTGGGCTAAAAGGTCGCACTCTTTCATAAAATTTGTAGTTATTTGCTCTCTTAAAACGATCGCATCATCTATGCCCGGAGTGTCTATAATGCAGACATTATCTCTTAAAAGCTCCAAGTCATCATAAAGCTCAACGCTTTTTACGAGATTTGCTGTTTTTGAGCTTGAAGATGTATAGTTTTTGATCTCATCTAGGCTGATCTCTACGCTACTAGCTGGTAAATTTTCGCTTGTGAGTCCAAGCTTTTCTAGCTCGTCTGGGCTATAAAAATTTACCTTTGCATGGCTATTTGATGCGTGCTTTAAGATGGTTAAATTTATGGTTTCAGGCACATTTGAAGTGCCTAGGACGGATTTGTTTAAAAGCGCATTTAAAAGGGTTGATTTGCCAGAGTTTATGACGCCACTTACTGCGATGTTAAAAAGCGTTTCGTTTGATCTTTTTTTGGCGTTTTTTAAAGCTAGTAAAAATTCTTTATCTTCATCAAGCATGCTTGCTTTTTCATTTATCTCATTTAGAAAATCTAGGCTCTTGTGAAAGTGATCTTTTGGTTTTGTATTAGAAATTTCTGCTTTATTTTGATTTGAGTTTTTGCTTATAAATTTTATTAAAAAATCAAATTTTTCATGGCTAATTATCTTTTCATCACGTAGCTTTTGTAAGTAGGTTACAAGTTCATCACTTGAAATTTTTGCCTCATTTAACGCTTTTAGCGTGGCTAGCTGGGCACTTTGTATGCTAAAGATATCAAGTCCAACGCCTAGCTTTTTTAAGATATTTCTAAACTCGGCAAGAGCCATAAACTCATCTAAATTTTTCTCATCACAAGATAAAAGAAGTGCCAGTAGATCTGGGTAAAAAGGCACGCTCGCATCGGTATTAGCGTAAATTTTATTTAAATGCCAAGCGTGATTTAAAAACTCGTCCATTAAAGATTCTTTTTTTGAAATTTTTTAGATTTTATTACGTTTTTACTTACGAAGCTATCAAGATTTAGGCGCAAAATTTTATGTTTTTTAAAAAGTTTAATTTAACTCAAGCTTTTTAAAGCTAACTCTTGGATTTATATTTAGCTCGCTATGGCTTACAAACTCGCCTTTTAGGTACTTCTCACGCCCCACTCTTGCTATCATCAAGGCGTTATCAGAGCAAAACTCAAGTGGAGCTAGCAAAAGCTCGCACTCATTTTTTTGGCAAAGCGTTTCAAGTCTTTTTCGTAAATTTAGATTTGCACTTGCGCCGCCAACTACGCCAAAACGCTTAAAATTTCTTAAACAAAAGACCTTTTCAAGCTTGTTTAAAATGTGCTCACAGGCAGTATTTTCAAATGCGTAGCAGATGTCAGCAATATCTTTTTGAGTGATACTTTCTAACTTAGAAATTTCAACTCTGACTTGGTTTTTAAGCCCTGAAAAACTATACTCAAGACGTTTATCGTGAAGAAGTGGAATGGTAAAATGAAACCTCTCTTTGTCTTTGCAAAGTAGGGCATTTTGCTGAACTACGGCACCGCCTGGATAACCAAGATCAAGCATTTTAGCAACCTTGTCAAAGCTCTCACCAAAGCTATCATCGCTAGTGCTTGCTAGCTCAGTGATTTCACCATTTTCGTCAATCTCTAGGATCATCGTATGCCCACCACTTACTAGCAGGACGCCAAGTGGAAAGGTGGCTTCGCAATCTAAAAATAGTGAGTAGATGTGACCAACTAAATGATTTACGGCAATTAGCGGGATATTAAGAGCAACGCTTAATGCTTTTGCCATGCTGACGCCACCTATTAGGCTCACACTAAGACCCGGCTCATTTGTTACAGCGATCGCTTTTATTTCTTTAAAATTTGGCAAGATATCCTCTAAGAGTGCTGGCAGCGCCTTTGTATGAAGCCTAGCTGCAAGCTCAGGAACCACGCCACCAAAGATAGCGTGCTCCTCTTCTTGAGAAATTTTTTGATAATAAATCTTCTCTAAAGTGCGTTCATCTATGAGCGCGACCGAGCTATCATCGCAGCTACTTTCGATGCCAAGTATCATTTAAACTCCGCTAAGATCATGCCAGCAAATTTCTCTTTGCCATCTTCGTTTTTATAAAACTCGACTCGGTAAATTTTGCTGTCTTTATCGATGCTGTAGCTTTTATTTAGGCTATTTTTAGTCACTTCTTGCTCGCTCTCATCTATACTTTTTGTGCCATATCCTATGACATTTACGCGCACGTTTTTGAGTGATTTTATTTTAAAGCTCTTTTTCACGCTAAATTTATCGCCACTTTTTAATGTAAGCTCGCTACCGTCACTTATTAGTGAAATTTCATCAAGTGGTTTTGCAAACTCAAAATATTGTGGCTTTAGCCTAGTAACAAAGCGGTTGCCGTACTGCACTTTGAAGCTACCATTTTCTTTTATGACGGCTATTAGTGGATTTGGTGAGTTGTAATTTAACTCGCCTTTTTTAAGCGGGACAAAATTTATTAAAGGCTTTAGATTTTTAAGGCTTATCGCGTATGAATTTTCAAGCTCGAGTCTGATCTCTTTTTCGATCGCCTTTTTTACGCTTTTAACATCAAGATTAAACGGCCTAGTAAAGCTGATACCAGCCTTTTTCATATATTCTTCAATGGCGATTAGATGATAATAAGTCCTTTGCTCGGCGTTTAAATTTTTACTAGCTTCGTTTGCAAAGGCTGATTTGTTTTGCGTGATAGCATAGTAAGTTAGGCTTTTAGCATCTCTTTGTCACCCATTGCGGTGTGCGTATTTTTGATGTGATACTGGTGTTTTTGATCTATTAGATGCTTGTTTAGCACATCTTTTACGCTAGAGGCGATGCTTTCAAGCTCTGGGTATTTTGAGCCAGGAAGCGTACTTTGATCTATGATGCAAGTATTGCCCCATTTATCTGGATTTTCGTCTTTGTTTATAAATTTATCTCTGTAATAGCCACTTCCATCGTGCAAATTTAAGATGAGCGTAACGTTTTTGTCGGTTATGACGTCTTTTATCTTCATCACTGAGTTGTAATCAGGATCGTTTTTATCTACATGGGCAAATTTTCTATTCATATCGCCTTTTGTGCCACGACTTCGCTCGATTATGCTTGGGAAATTTAAATTTGGCACAACCCAAAGCGAACCTTTTGTGATGTTATAGTCAGTTGCCACGATAGAGGCTGCCAAAAAGCCACCTGGCTCATCGCCTTGAATGCCACCGATTAACAACATCGTGTTTTCGCTTGGTTCACCTTTTTTGATGAGCGCATAGTCTAAAGTATTAGCTAAACTAGCAGTGGTAAAGGTTAGTAAAAAAAGTAAAAATTTACGCATTAATATCCTTCGTAATGCTTTGTCTTTGGTAAAAGCAAATTTAAAACTATGCCAGTAACCGCGCCAAGTCCGATACCTGAAAATTTAACCGCTCCAAGATCAAGTACCATGCCGCCGATAGCAAAGATAAAGATGAGGGCTACGATTATCATATTTCTAGGATCTGCAAGATCGACTTTGTTTTTTATAAGTGTCTCCATGCCAACGCTTGCGATGATGCCAAAAAGTAGCAGCATGATACCGCCGATGACTGGGGCTGGGATAGTTGAAAGCACCGCTCCTAGCTTACCAACGAAGGCTAGTACGATGGCAGTGATCGCTGCAAAGGTCATGATCGCTGGATTATAAGCTTTTGTAAGGCTAACTGCGCCTGTGACCTCTGAGTAGGTGGTGTTTGGCGGACCACCAAAAAAAGCAGCAAGCGAAGTGGCAAGACCATCTCCAAGGAGCGTATTTTTAAGGCCTGGATTTTTTAGAAAATCCTCTTTTGTAACATTTGATATAGCAAGCATATCGCCTATGTGCTCGATCGCTGGAGCGATGGCGATAGGTATCATATAAATGATCGCTTCAAACTCAAATTTTGGTGTAGTGAAATTTGGCATTCTAAACCAAGGTGCATTAAAGATAGGTGTAAAATCAACCATGCCAAAGCAGTAAGCTACGATGTTTCCGACGATAATGCCAAGCAAAATAGGTATAAGCCTAAACATGCCGCGTCCAAGCATCATTACCAAAATAGTAGCCACTAGCGAAATGCCAGCGACGATCATCGCCTCATTTTGTGTATAAATTTCAGTAGCTGATGTTGCCATTTTGACGGCATTTGGAGCAAGGATAAGGCCTATTGTCATGATGACAGGTCCAACGACAACTGGAGGCAAAATTTTATGCAAAATTTTCTCTCCGCCAAAGCGGACCACGAGGCTTAAAACAACGTAGAAAAATCCAGCAAATATAACGCCCCCCATCGTCACGGCTATGCCCCATTTTTCGATACCGTACTGAAGTGGCGCGATAAAAGCAAAGGAGCTTGCTAAAAAAATAGGCGGAACATTTTTTCTAGTGATTAGCTGAAAAAGTAGCGTGCCAAGACCGGCTGTAAAGAGAGCTACATTTGCATCTAGTCCCGTAAGTATCGGCACTAATACCAGTGCACCAAAGGCGACAAATAAAAATTGAACACCGATTAAGCTTTGTTTGGGATCAAATTTATAACCCTCATACCTTTGCATTTAACATCCTTTTTGCGTAATTTCTAACTTCTTTATCAGCTTCAAAAATTTCATCAATATTTGAAATTTTAATATCTCTAAAATTTTTAACAGAGCTTAAAACGAGCCTTGAGATATCCAAAAATGAGCATTTTTTCTCTAAAAAGCTAAATACTCCAACCTCATTTGCAGCATTTATCACTACACCTAGATCAGGGTTTGCTAGTGCTTCATCTTTTAGCGAAAAAATGGGGTATTTTTTAAGGCTGATTTTATGAAATTTTATATTTTTTAGATCAAGTAAATTTGCGTGTGAAACGATATTTTCATTGATATTTTCAAACATAGCATGAGCGATAGCTAGCTTCATATCAGGTCGCGAGAGGTGCATCGTGCTTGAGCCGTCTATAAATTCAACTACGGCGTGTATCGCAGAAGTTGGTTCTATCACAGCCTCGATCTCCTTTACGCCATAAAGCCAATAAGCCTCCATTACTTCAAAAAGCTTATTTGCCATCGTCGCACTATCAATAGTGATCTTTGCGCCCATGTCCCAGTTTGGGTGTTTTAGTGCGTCACTTGGCGTGGCGTCTTTTAGAAATTTGATCGGTTTTTTATAAAATGCGCCGCCACTTGCTGTGATGATGAGTCTTTTTGGTGCAGTTTTATTTTCAAGTAGAAATTTAAGCCCAAAGTGCTCGCTGTCTATTGGTAAAATTTCTCTAGTTTTTAGAAATTTGCCGCCAACAACAAGGCTCTCTTTGTTTGCAAGCGCAAGCCTTTTGCCAAGAGCTTGTGTCTTTAGACTAGGAGCAAGGCCAGCAAAGCCAACAAGGGCGTTTATTACCTTTTTTGAGCTTGAAATTTCTAGTATTTGTAGCAGTCCAGTCTCACCAAAAAAGATATTTTTAGCTTCTATGTTTTTTACATTTTTAGCTAGCTTTTCATCGCCTACGCAGACAAATTTTGGCTTAAATTTTAAGATTTGCTCATTTAGTAAATCTACATTTTTAGCGCAGCTTAACGCCTCAACCTCTACGCCAAATTTTTCGCAAAGATTAAGGGCGTTTTTGCCGATTGAACCAGTTGAGCCAAGTATTACCACGAGAGCGACCAAAGTAGGGCGACTACGCCAAATAAATAACCATCTATCCTATCAAGCATGCCGCCGTGTCCTGGGAAGAGCGAACCACTATCTTTGACGCCGCAAAGTCTTTTTAGGTAACTTTCAAACAAATCTCCCCAAACTGCAAAGACGCAGACTAAAAAGCTTGAGAATAAAATTTGAAAAAATCCTTCAGTTACAAAATTTCCAACAATGCAGCCAATCACAGTGCCTATCGCCACACCGCCTGCTGCACCTTCGATTGTTTTGTTTGGTGAGCTTGGGCTAAATGGATGTTTGCCAAACATTTTACCAACAAAAAATGCACCGCTATCGCTTGCAACTACGCTTAAAATAAGCCATACAAGATAGCCTACGCCATACTCTGAGTAAAGCATCCACATCATAAAGATCGGCGTGGTCGGATATACAAAAGGTGCGACTAGCTTTAAATTTTCACTTTTTATGTGAGCTAGGATCGAAGCAACTAGCATGATAGCAAGGATCGCTATGAATATTGGATTTGTAAAATATGTAAGCACGTAAAAAGCAAGTGCAGCAAAAACTAGCTGTTTGTGATCGATATTATAAAGCTTGAGCGACTCATTAAAAGCAAAATAAAGCACAGCGCCAAGCAAGATAAAATTTAAAATATAATTATCAATAAAAAAAACTACCAAAATAGCAACAAACATCAAAATGCCAGTGATTATGCGAGATTGCATATCCTCTCCTTAAAATCGTTATTTCGCTGTAATTATAACACTTAAAATTTAGACGGCGTTTATAAGAGTAAAATTTGGTTTAAAAAGCATTTTAAGCTGGTAAATTTAGACTATTTTGGCGTTAGTAAAGATTTAAATTTGTCTTTTAAACTCACAAATAAAGCAAGACCGAAATGATCCCAAGTAGCAACTTGCAATAAATATACGCAGTAGTGCTTTATGGCTTAAAATTTTAAAAATTATTTTCCTCAAAAAAGTCGGTGTCGATTTTGCAAATTTCATATATTTGGCTTATTTGAACTCCGACTTTGTATTTTATCATTAGTTCTGCAAGCTTGTCGCCATCTATCAAAACCACACTAAAATTTTGATTATCTTTGGCGAAATTTTCAGCTTCTTTAGTAAATTTTGCCGTAGTGATAAAGACGCCTTTTTTGGTATTTTTATTTGAGATGGCGCCGATAAACTGCTGAATCTCTGGCCTACGGATATTACTGCCGTCTTTGTATCTTTTTGCTTGGATGTAAATTTTAGAAAGCCCAAGTTCATCTTCGTCTATGATGCCATCTATCCCGCCGTCTGGGCCTTTGTTTGTGAGATTTCCAGCTCCATAATTCATCTTTTCAAGTAGCTTTGTTACAAGGTATTCAAAAAATCTCGGCTCTTTTTCTAAAATGCTAGATAAAATTTCACTTTTTAGCTCTTCTTTTATCTTGCAAAGCGCTTCATCTATATTATCATCTGGGGTGTTTTCCGTGGCTTCTTTTTTCTCTTGCCTTATCTCTTGTTTGTAAATTTCATCGTACCAAGTGAGAAATTTGCTCTTTTTATCCTTACTACTTACTAACTCTTTGCCAAAATTTGTTATGGCAAATAGGCTTCTACCAACTTTTTGAAGCAGCACTTTTTCTGGCCTTGATTTTACTTGAGCTGTTGTAGCCAGATAGGATAAAGCCCAGTCGGTACGATTTATATAAGTTGGAGTTCCTCTTTTTATTTTTTGCAAAAGATCTTCGTCTTTTAGCTTAAAATGCTCAATTATAAATTTAGAAATTTCAGCTCTATTTGCCTCTTTCTTTTGTGCGACAAATTCTAAAATAGGTAGCATCATATCTTTATAGCTTGGTAACATTTTATATCCTTAAATGAAGCAAATTTTGAAATTATATAAATTTTTTGGCTTAAAAGCTATAATCAAAACATGAGAAGCCTTGGCCTAACAAATTTTCTTTTAAAAAATATTAGCTTATTTGTAAACACCTTTGCTACGATATTTGCGCTAATTTTTTGTTTCTGGTGTCGGAATCGTATTTATATTTATCGCATTTCCACTTGGTTATATAATGGGCGCACTCTTATCAATCCCATTTTTGATATTTTTATTTTTCTTATTTGTATCTATTGATATCTTTTTATGCCTTTTGGCATCTATTTGCAGTCTTTTTAATAAATTTAGAAGTAAATTTGGGGCTTTTACAGCCCCTTTTCTACTTTATAGCAGCCATTTTTCTACGCATATAAGCTATGCGGCTTTGAAGTGGTAGGTGTTTAGGGCAGTTGTCTTCACAGCCTAGCAAAGTCATACAGCCAAATACGCCGTCATCGTCGCCGATAAGCTCGTAAAAGTCCTCGTCGGTTCGTTTATCGAGCGCATCGATTTTAAATCTAGCTACGCGGTTAAGTCCAACCGCACCGATGAAATCAGGCCTCATGATAGCCGTACCGCATGCAGCCACGCAGATACCGCACTCGATGCAGCGATCAAGCTCAAATACCTCTTGAGCCACTTCAGGCTCAACCTTTTCCTCAAGTTTAGAGATATCTGTCTCGTGGTCTGTATGTATCCAGCTCTCCACACGCCTACTCATCGCATTCATCCAGTTGCCGGTGTCTACGCTTAAGTCTTTTAGTAACTTAAATACTGGCAAAGGCATAAGATCGATTACTCCGCTTTCAAAATCCTTAGTAAGAGTTCTACAAGCTAATCTTGGCTTACCATTTACAAGCATGCCACAACTTCCACAAATTCCAGCACGACAAACAAAGTCAAAGCTAAGATCTGGGTCAAATTTCTCGCGAATCATATTTAACGCGATAAATAATGTCATACCATCAGTCTCTTCCAACTCGTAGGTCGCGAAATGTGGCTTTGAAATTTTGCTTAACGGATTATATTTAAATGCTTTTATGGTTATTTTTCTACTCATATCCTATTCCTGCTCTTTCGTTTGGTGCTTTATATTTTGGTTGAAGATCATAGTGCATTAAAGCCTCTTGAATTTCTTGTCTGCTCTTACCTTCAGCTTGCATTTTCTCACGAATTTCATCAACCTCTTTTTGGCGGATGGCACTATCTGGATGCTCAATAATATTACCTTTCGCACCATAGCCTCTAAATGCTGGTGGCATCTCCATTTTCATAATATCAAGCGGCTCATACACGATAGTCGGTAGCGTATCGCCCTCTTTCCAGCTAGTTAGAGTTCTGTTTAGCCAGTTTAGGTCGTCGCGTTTCGGATAGTCTTCGCGGCAGTGCGCTCCGCGGCTCTCGGTGCGATCAAGCGCGCCTTTTGCGATACAAAGGGCTAGTTTTAGCATCTTTGGTACGCGGTAAGCCTCCTCAAGCTCAGGGTTGCCAAATAGCGCCTTATTTGTGACTTTAACGTCCAAAGATTGCTTATAAAGCTCTTCTAGCTCTTTTACCGCTACGGCTAGACCTTCGCCGGTTCTAAAGATCGCCACGTGCTCCCACATGATATCTTTCATCTTGTTTTTGATCTCAAATACGTTAAATTTGCCCTCTTTTTCGACAAGGCTCTTTAGATAGTCTTCCTCTTTTTTAACGAATTTTTCGATATCGTTAGTATTTATCTCGATCTCGTGTTTACCGCAGTAATCGGCAAAATAATCTCCCACGATCATACCAGCTACGACCGTTTCTGAAACGGAGTTGCCTCCCAGACGGTTAAATCCGTGCATATCCCAGCAAGCAGCCTCGCCGGCGCTAAATAGACCTGCTAACGTCGGGCTCTCGCCTGTAGGCTTAGTTTTTATGCCGCCCATGGAGTAGTGCTGCATAGGTAGGATCGGCGCCCAGCCTTTACCGCGTTGGCGACCGTTTTCGTCGGTATATACTTCGGTGTCGGCAGGATCGATGCCGTTAAAGATTTCGCAAATTTCTTGAACGTCGCGTAAGTTTTTCTCGATATGCTCGCGTCCCAGGATAGAGATATCTAGCCAAACGTGATATCCATATGGCTAGGTACGCCCTTGCCTGCGCGGATATGCTCCATGATTCGGCGACTTACGACGTCGCGGCTAGCTAGTTCTTTTTTCTCAGGCTCGTAGTCGGGCATAAAGCGATATCCGTCCACGTCGCGTAAAATTCCACCGTCGCCGCGGCAACCTTCTGTTAAAAGAATGCCTGATGGAACGATCGGAGTTGGGTGAAACTGAACAGCTTCCATGTTGCCAAGCTGAGCTACGCCAGTCTCAAGTGCGATGGCCGCGCCGATACCCTCGCAAACTACGGCGTTTGTAGTGTGTTTATAAACCCTACCATAGCCACCGGTTGCGATTAGTGTGCCTTTTGCGACGTATGCCGTGATCTCGCCGTTAACTAGATCGCGAACGATCGCGCCATAACAGCGGTTGTTTGCATGAATGAGCGCGATAGCTTCTTTTCTATCGTGAATTTCTACGTTATGTTTTAGAGCCTCGTTTGCTACGGCAAAAAGCATAGTGTGTCCGGTAGCGTCGGCCGTAAAGCATGTTCTCCATTTTTTAGTTCCGCCAAAGTCGCGAGAGTGGATGAGTCCGTGGACTTCTTCTTTTTCTACGATAGTCGTTTTTTGAGCGTTGATGATAGCGCTTCTCTCGCCTTTTGTTATACGAGTCCAAGGCACGCCCCAAGCCGCTAGTTCGCGGATCGCCTTAGGCGCGGTTTGACAAAACATACGTGCAACTTGCTGATCGCAGCCCCAGTCGCTACCTTTTACCGTGTCGGCAAAGTGTACGTCCTCGTTGTCGCCTTCGCTCATTTTTGAATTTCCCAAAGAGGCTTGCATGCCGCCTTGCGCAGCCGCAGAGTGCGAGCGTTTTACAGGTATTAGGCTTAAAACGATGGTGCTTAAGCCCTTTTCTCCAGCAGCCACAGCAGCTCTAAGACCAGCTAGACCACCACCAATTACCAATGCATCATAATATTTTACATTCATCTTCTAGCTCCTTTTTAATGGCTGATCCACACAAAATCGGCGATTAGCGCAATTATAGCAAGTATGCCATAAACGGCAAATACAATTGTTTTTGCCTTATTTCTTTTGGCAAACATTTCGTGCTTATTTGCACCATCAATGCTTATCCATTTGACATACAAGCGGTACATACCGATACTAGCGTGAACGACCATAAAAACAAGTAGTGCGAAGTAGAAAATTTCTAGTTGATGAAATGCAGCCGCTGATTTGTCGGCAGTAATATGTCCGCCAAAGACTATATCCACTAAGTGCGCACTGGCTGCGAAAAATAGAGCAAAACCGGTTAAAAACTGAAACCACCAAAGCGTAGTATCAAGGTGCTTCATACGGTCTTTGTGGCCTCTAAACATTAGATATTGTCTGTAGTTTGCTGGAAATTTTCTCATAGCTAAAAATGCATGAGCGATAAAAATGGCGAATATTACCGCGGCAATAACGTTAGTGATCCACCATGTAGCCTCGCCGAATAAAAATTTAGCCTCCGCAAACCCTACGACAGCATTAAATGCGTCTTTGCCAAGTAGTATAGTAGAAGTAAAAACCATATGGCACAATATAAAACAGGCCAAAATAAACCCTGTAATGCTTTGCCATCTATCCCAAGCGGCTGGAGTGCGACTTTTTTTGTCATCCGACCGTTTTCCCAAAAAACCTTCTATAAGCCCGGTCATGAGCCCTCCTAAGAAATTTGAAATAAATTATCATTTCTTAATACTAATTTAAATATTAGTATTAATTGATAAAGCTAATGCTAGCAGATTTTTACTTTAATATTTTTTAAACACTTATATTAGAGCTTTGAAAATTTTTTATAAAGCATGGCATAAATAAAAATTCCAAAACCACACATAATAAGTGATAAAATTTGCCCCATTGATAGACCAAAAATAATAAATCCAAGTCCAGAATCAGGCTCTCTGTAAAACTCGCAAACAAATCTTGCAAATGTGTATAAAATGGCGTAAAGTGCTATGAGTTCGCCATTAAATTTATTATATTTTCTATATAAAAATAAAATGGAAAAAATAACTAAACCTTCTAAGAATGCCTCGTAAAGCTGGCTTGGATGTCTTGGCTGACCAAAGACATTTATCGCCCAAGGCACATCTGTGACCCTGCCAAAAAGCTCTTGATTTAAGAAATTTCCTATCCTGCCAAAGGTGTAGCCAAAAGGTATGCAGATGGCGCAAAGATCAAGTAGCTGCCAAGCATTTTGCTTATATCTTTTGCAAAATAAAATTGTCGCTAGCAAAAAGCCAACTACAGCGCCGTGATAGCTCATGCCGCGAATTCCTATAAATTCGCCGTTGTGAAAAGGGTTGAAAATTTGCCAAGGCTGCGTTAGATAGTAGCTAGCTTCACCAGAATAGACTAAAACCCAGCCAAGCCTAGCGCCTAAAATAACGCCTATTTCAACCCAGAAAAAGTAATTATCCAAGAGCTGATTTGAGATTGGGATTTTATCTTTTTTAACGAGATATTTTGCCATGGCAAGCGCCAAAACAAGGGCTAAAATATACATAAGCCCATACCAGTGCACGCTAAAGTCAAAGATGCTAAATGCTACCGGGTCAAAGTGGTTATAAATGTCGTTCCAAATTTCCATTTTTACTTTCTTTTTAAAATTTTTGCGATTTTACAATGATTTAGCTTTGATGAGCGAATAAACTCTTGCCACTAAGGGCAAGGGCTAAAAATTTAAACTCGCTTGCTTCAAATTCTTTGCAAAATTTAAATAGCTCGGCAAATTCTGCCTCATTTAAATTTACGCTCCAGATCGCTCCAAGGTCATTAAATTCTTTTTCAAACTCGCTTAAATTTTTAGTGGCAAAATAGTGCTCAAAGCGGCTCATTAATGAAAATGGCGTAAAAAATTTGATCTCATCTTTTATCTCAAATTTCATCACGCCACCATCTTTTATCGCTTCATTTATCACCTCATTCACAGCCCCAGAGTAGGCTCTTACAAGCCCTCCAGTGCCAAGCTTTATCCCGCCAAAATACCTGACTATCAAGACGCCAACGTTTATAAGCTCCGCCCCTCTTAGCGCGTTTAGGCTTGGCTGTCCGCTAGTGCCCTTTGGCTCACCATCGTCGCTTTGATTTTCAACGATTTGGCCGTATTTGTTTAACTCTCTTGTCGCCCAAACTACGTGAACAGCCTTAAAATGCTCTTCTTTTAGGCTCTCATGCAATCTCTTAAACTCACTTATCGGGCATAAAAATGCTAAAAAATTTGACTTTTTTATATCAAGCTGGGCTTTAAAAATCCTATCAATCGTCTGCAAATTTGCTCTTTTTTAAAAAATTTAAAAATCTTATCAATTTGCTGATTAAAGCCTTGTAAATTCAGACAAATTTATATTATTAAGGAAAAGATAGTAGAATTTTGCAATTTTTCATGAAGGACTAAAATGATACAAACTTGCCTATTTCCAGCGGCTGGATATGGAACGAGGTTTTTGCCAGCTACAAAATCGCTCCCAAAAGAGATGTTGCCAATACTTACAAAACCGCTCATTCACTACGGCGTTGATGAGGCACTTGAGGCTGGCATGGATAATATGGCCTTTGTCACAGGACGCGGGAAAAGGGCGCTTGAGGACTATTTTGACATCAGCTACGAGCTAGAAAAAGAGATCGCAGGTAGCTCAAAAGAGTCGCTGCTAAGCGAAGTTAGAAATTTAATGAGCTCATGCACATTTTCATTTACTAGGCAAAATGCTATGAAAGGCCTTGGACATGCCATTTATACGGGCAAAACGCTAGTTCGAGATGAAGCATTTGGGGTCATTTTGGCAGATGATCTATGCATAAATGAAAATGGCGAGGGTGTGCTTTCACAGATGGTTAAAATTTATGAAAAGTATCGCTGCAGCGTAGTTGCAGTGATGGAGGTGCCAAAAGAGCAGACCAAGTCTTACGGCGTCGTAAGCGGTAGGTTTATAGAAGATGATCTCATAATGGTCGATGATATGGTTGAAAAGCCTGATCCTGCCGAGGCTCCGACAAATTTAGCGATAATCGGGCGCTACATCCTAACGCCAGATATTTTTAATATCTTAGAGCGAACAAAGCCAGGTAAAAACGGCGAAATCCAGATCACAGACGCTCTAAAAACGCAGGCAAAAGATGGCATGGTGCTAGCTTATAAATTTAAAGGCAAGAGATTTGATTGCGGCAGCATCGATGGCTTTGTCGAGGCTACAAATTTCTTTTACGAGCGCAGTAAATGATAGAGACTTCATTTAAATTTAACTTTGCAAGCAGCGAAGTCATCGACTCCTATGCTAAACGCATAAACGACGAGTACGAAAGCGGTGAGATAGGCTACTATCACCTGCCAGCTCTTGGGCAAAATTTACTTGGCGAGATCGAGGAGTATGAAAAGGGGCTAGCTCATATCAAAAATGTCGTGCTAGTTGGCATCGGCGGCAGTAGTCTTGGCGTAAAGGCGTTAAAATCGATGCTTGATGGCACAAAGGGGATAAAAAGAGAGCTATTATTTTTAGACAATGTCGATCCTTGCAGCTACAAAAGCACTCTTGATGGGGTGAAATTTGACGAGACACTTTTTATAATAAGCTCAAAATCAGGCAATACGATCGAGACGATCACTATTTTTAAGTGCTTGCTTGATGACTTTAAACCTCAAAATTTAGGCAAAAATTTCCTCATCATCACAGATCCTGGCACAAATTTAGAAAATTTCGCCAAAGAAAATGGCATTAAATTTTTCAATATCCCAAAAAACGTTGGCGGGAGATTTAGCGTGCTAAGTGCGATAGGCCTTGTGCCTCTTGGTATCTGTGGATATGATATAAAGGCACTACTGGAGGGCGCGCTTGCTTGCAAGAAGCAATACATCGAGCAAAAAGATAGCTCCATAGTCGCAAAAGCCTACCACTACGCTACTAGCAGAAATGCCAGCATAAATGTCATTTTTAGCTATTGCGATAGATTTTTTGAATTTAACGACTGGTACGTGCAGCTTTGGGCGGAGAGTCTTGGCAAAAAAAGAGGCTACAAAAGAGTTGGTCTTACGCCAGTTGGACTTGTTGGTAGCCGCGATCAGCACAGCTTTTTGCAGCTTATCATGGATGGCGTAAAAGATAAGAGTGTGACGTTTATAAAGATAAAAGATCACTCGAGCGACAAGACTATCCCAAATTTAAGCCTAAAAGGGCTTGAGGAGTGCGATTTTGTAGCAGGACTAAGCCTAAATGAGCTTATAAATTTGCAGTGCGACGCGACTGCTATGGCGCTGGTGCAAGAGGGCATAAGTGTCGATACGATCACACTTGAGAGGCTTGATGAGTTTCACGCTGGCTGGCTCATTTTTTACTATGAGCTGCTAACCTCGGCAACTGGCATCATGCTAGGCATCAACACCTATGATCAGCCAGGCGTTGAGATAGGAAAACGTATCCTAAAAACCATGCTTTTAAAGTAAGAAATGAAGAAATTTCTGCTTTTGGCTCTTTTTGCCACACAAATTTTTGCCTTTTCGGCGAGCAAATTTGTAAATGACGCTAGGTCGCAGATCGGCGTGACGCTAAGTTACGATCCAAGCTACGAAAGGCTCGCCTACCCAATGGGTGACGTGGATATCAAAAAGGGCGTTTGCACGGATGTGGTGGTAAGGGCTTTGAGGCATCAAGATATCGATCTGCAAAGGCTTATCTTTGAGGATATGAGTAAAAATTTTTCAAGCTATCCTAAAAAATGGGGGCTTAAAAAGGCTGATAAAAACATCGATCACAGGCGTGTTTTAAACATCGCTACCTATCTAAAAAGAAAAGGTTTTGAGGTGAGTGATGATAAATTTTTGCCGGGCGATATCGTCACTTGGACGCTACCAGGAAATTTACCTCACATCGGTGTGATCTCAGATAAATTTGAAGGCCAAATACCGCTTGTCATCCACAATATCGGCTCTGGCGTGCAAGAAGAAAATATACTTTATAACTACAAGATCACGGGGCATTTTAGACTAAAGTAGCAAAATGGCTTTTTAATCAAATTTTAGGCAAAATCGCAAAAAAATAAATTCAAGGAAAAATAATGTTAGAAGTTAGGGGACTTACTCAAAGATTTGCAAGCAGTTTGCTATTTGAGGATGTAAATTTAAAGCTAAATCGCCACAACAGATACGGACTAATCGGTGCAAATGGCGCTGGCAAATCGACATTTTTAAAAATTTTAAGCGGAGCCATCGAGCCAACTAGCGGCGAGATCATCATAGAAAATGGACTAAAGGTTGGCGTGCTTGGACAAGATCAGTTTGCGTTTGAAAATTTCACTCTAAAAGACGCAGTACTTTATGGCAACAAACGCCTATATGACGCTGTAAAAGAGAAAGAAAAGCTCTATATGAGCGAGGAATTTACAGATGAGATAAATGAGCGCTTAAGCGAGCTTGAGATGATAAGCGCCGAGGAGGATCCAAGCTACGAGTACGAGACTAGGATAGAAAAAATTTTAAGCTCGCTTGGGTTAAATGAATTTGATAAGCTAATGAGCGAGGTCGAAAACTCAGATAAAGTTAAAGTTTTGCTAGCTCAAGTACTATTTCCAAAGCCAGACATCTTGTTCTTAGACGAGCCAACAAACAACCTTGATATAGACTCGATCGCATGGCTAGAAAACGAGCTAAACCGCCACGAGGGCACGCTTGTGGTTATCAGCCACGACAGACACTTTTTAAATAGAGTTTGCACAAACATTTTGGATGTGGATTTTAAGAAAATTCGCGAGTTTTCAGGCAACTACGACGACTGGTATATGGCTGCAAATTTGATCGCAAAGCAGCATGAGATGGAACGCGATAAGAAACTAAAAGAGAAAGAGGAGCTGGAGAAATTTATCGCGAGATTTTCAGCAAATGCGAGTAAGGCAAAGCAGGCGACCTCTCGTGCAAAACAGCTTGAAAAGCTTGATATTGCCGAGATTGCTGTATCAAGTAGGCGCGATCCTAGCATATTATTTCGTGCAAACCGTGAGATAGGAAACGAGCTAATAGAGCTTAAAAATGTAAGTAAGAAATTTGATGATAAGGTGATATTTGAAAATTTTAACTTTAAGCTTGAAAAGGGCGACAAGCTAGCCATCATCGGCCATAACGGTGTTGGTAAAAGTACGCTTTGCAAGATCATAATGGGCGAGCTAAAGCCTGATGCGGGCGAGGTACATATAGGCGCAACCATCGAGCTAGGATATTTTGCGCAAGATACGGTAAATAAGATAGATGGCGAGCTAAAGCTTTATGAGTACTTGCAAGATGCTAAAAACAAGGACATAGACGAGATCAGAAAGTGCCTCGGCAGGATGCTCTTTAGTGGTGCCGAGCAAGAAAAGGCAGTGGGCGCGCTAAGCGGTGGCGAAAAACACCGCGTGAGACTAGCTCAGCTCATGCTTCATAGACCAAATTTACTTGTCATGGACGAGCCAAACAACCACCTCGATCTTGAAGCTATCATCGCGCTTGGCGAAGCGTTTTATAACTTTAACGGCTCAGTCATCTGCGTGAGCCACGACAGGGAGCTTATAGACGCCTTTGCAAATAGAATTTTACACCTAAAAGGCAATGGCGAAGTGGTTGATTTTAAAGGCACATACGAAGAGTATAGAGCAAATTTAGGGCTTGAGAGCTAAAATTTGTTATTTCTTGCTCCTGATTGTAGGGGCAAGATTAAAATTTATATTTACTACAAATTCTTGCAAGTATTAATCTAATTATATAAATTAAAAATAGCTTATAAAAATTATCAAAATCCAATAAAAAGACTTTATAAATAAGAAAGAAAATTAATAAGAATTTTCTAAAGTATTAGTAAGATTTGTAAAATAAAATTTATTAAATAATATTTTTATGATGCTTAGCTTAAGGACTCTATTTAAAAATTTAATAAATTTACTTTGCAATATGGTGATATTTACTTAGTTTTTACTTTCTAAAGTAATATTAGAAATAAAATTTAACTTTATTTTTTATATTTTTGGATATAAAAAGTGTGATTTAATATTTATTTTATGTTATTTTTCTATATATTTACCTTTTAAGCTTAAAAATTTAAATAAATTTGAGCTAATTACGAGCTTTTTATATAATAAAAAAGTGATATTATTATTTAAATAACAATTTATCTAAGCTATATTATTAAATATAGCTTAAAAGCTACTATAAATTTTTCTTCAAAAGTCGTTTTATCAAGCTAAAAAGTAAAAACTTAAAAAAAATAAGTAGTAATTAATATTTAAAATATTAAATATCTATATAATTTCATTAATACATTTTTTATAAGGAGAATGGTTATGGCAACCAGAAAAGAACACGATTTTATAGGTGAGTTGGAAATCTCTGACGATTTTTATTATGGTATCCAAACATTTAGAGCTACCGAAAATTTTCACATGAGCGGTAGAACACTAAAAGAGTATCCATACTTTGTAAAAGCATTTGCACAAATCAAAAAAGCAGCTGCACTTGCAAATAAAGAGGTTGGCGTTTTAGATCCCAAGATCGCTGATACGCTAGCAAAAGCCGCTGATAGAGTAATAGCAGGTGAGTTTTTAGATCAATTTGTGGTTGATATGGTTCAAGGCGGTGCTGGAACAAGTACAAACATGAATGCAAATGAGGTTATTACAAATATCGCGCTTGAGAGCATGGGTCATAAAAAAGGTGAGTATCAATACATCCATCCAAACGATCATACAAACCTTGGACAAAGCACAAATGACACTTATCCAAGCTCAATAAAAGTAGCAACTTACGCAAAACTTACTGATTTGCTTGCTGCGATGAATCTACTAAAAGATGAACTTGATAAAAAAGCAAAAGATTTTAAAGATATCATTAAAATGGGCAGAACTGAGCTTGAGGACGCAGTTCCTACAACACTTGGAAATACATTTAATGCATTTGCAAGCTACATTAAAAGCGATATCGAAAAGATCACAGCTGCACGCGAGTCAATGACATATCTAAATATGGGTGCAACTGCGATTGGTACAGGTATTAACTGCCACCCTGATTATAAAAATGTAGTTGTTAAAAAGTTAAAAGATATCACTGGTGTTGATTTCAAAAAAGCTGATGATTTCATCGCAGCTACACAAGATACAGCAGACTTCGTTCACGTAAGTGGTGCGTTAAAAACTGCAGCTGTTAGACTTTCAAAAATCGCAAATGACCTTCGTTTGATGAATTCAGGTCCAAGATGCGGCCTTGGCGAGATAAATTTACCACAAATGCAACCAGGCAGCTCAATCATGCCAGGCAAAGTAAACCCAGTTATCGCTGAGGTTGTAGGCGAAGCGTGCTATGAAGTGATCGGTAACGACGTAACTATCATGCTTTGCTCAGAAAGAGGCGAATTTGAGCTAAATGCATTTGAGCCAGGCATCGCTTATGCGCTATTTAACTCTATATTTATCCTTGAAAACGCGATGAAAACACTAGCTGAAAAAGCTGTAAGAAAACTAACAGCAAATCCTGAAGCTTGCTTAAAATCAGTTCTAGGCTCAGTTGGTATCGTAACTGCGTTTAACCCATACATCGGTTACGAAAAATCTGCAAGTATCGCTAAAGAGGCTTTGCAAACTGGTAAAGCAGTTGGCGATATCTGCCTAGAGAGAGGCTATCTAAGCAAAGAAGAGATCGACAAAATTTTAGAGCCAAAAAATATGCTAAATCCAAGCATGGTTAGGTAGAAATTTAAGCAAAGTATTATTAAAAGCGTGTCAAAATTCTGACACGCTTAAGTAAAAATTTTAGTTATAAAATTTAATAGAGGAGTTTTCAATGGATATTTCATTGATATTACAGTTGATCGTGCTTTTTGGTGCGATATTCTTGGGTGTTAGACTAGGCGGTATGGCTATTGGTTATGCTGGTGGCATTGGCGTCGTAGTTTTAACTTTAGGACTTGGATTAAAAGCAGGTAGTATACCTTGGGATGTTATTTTAATCATTATGTCCGTTATAGCTGCTATTACAGCGATGCAAGTAGCTGGTGGCCTTGATTATTTGGTGCAAATAGCCGAAGGGATACTAAGAAAACATCCAAAATACATAAATTTCTTAGCTCCAGTTGTCACTTACTTGCTAACTGTATTTGCTGGTACTGGACACACAGCATTTTCTATGATTCCAGTTATTACTGAAGTTGCAAAGACACAAAACATTAAGCCTAGCGCGCCTCTTAGTATAGCTGTTGTTGCTAGTCAGATAGCTATTACTGCAAGCCCAGTTTCAGCAGCGGTTGTATTTATGGCTGGTGAACATGCTTTGGGTGGACTTGGCATCAGCTATCCATTACTATTAGCTATCTGGATACCTACCACTTTTATTGGTTGTATGCTAACGGCTCTTGTTATAAATATATTTTATAATCTTGATCTAAGTAGTGACAAAGAGTATCAAAGAAGACTTAAAGAAGGGCTAATCAAAGATGTTAAAATCGAAGAGAAAAAAGAGCTTCCAAAAGGAGCTAAACTTTCTGTTTTAATATTCTTAGTTGGCGTTATCTCTGTCGTTTTATATGCTACTGCTATTAGTAAAAACGTAGGCTGGATAAAACCAAGCTATGTAACAGGCTATGAAAAAATTTATGAGACCAAAAGTCCAGATAAATTTAATGAACTTGTCGCAAAAGATATAAAAGTCAAAACTGACTCAACTACTAATGTAAAATATGTAGAAGATCCAGATAAACCTACAAAGGTGTTGGTATTAACTAGAGATAACGCTATTATGAGCTTTATGCTAGTTATCGCTACTTTAATCACACTAACTTGTGGCGTTAAAGTCGATAAGCTATTTAATACAGCTACATTTAAAAGCGGTATGACCGCGTGCGTCTGCGTGCTAGGTGTAGCGTGGCTTGGAGATACTTTCGTGGTAAATCACACCGATGCGATCAAAAATTTTGCCGGCGATTTTGTTAAAGACTATCCGTTTATGCTAGCTGTTGCGCTATTTTTTGCCAGTATGCTTCTTTACTCTCAAGCCGCTACCGCAAAGGCACTTATTCCTACTGTTATAACCGCACTTGGTTTAACTGCTGCAAATAACGGTGACGCATATATTTTAGTTGCATCATTTGCTGCAGTTTCAGCATTGTTTGTATTGCCAACATATCCGACACTTCTTGGAGCCGTTCAAATGGATGATACTGGAACAACTAGGATAGGTAAATATATATTCAACCACTCATTCTTTATTCCAGGCGTTTTAGCTATTGCTTTTTCTGTCGCACTTGGATTTTTAGTAGCTCCGATACTTTTATAAGTATTTTAAATCAGACTTAAGCCGAGATCTCTCTCGGCTTTTTTAAATCCCTTTAAAATTTTTAATTTCTATTCAAAATCCTTAATCAAAATTTTATATCCAAAATTTTTATAAGATTGCGCTAAAAATTATATTAATTAAATTTATCATTTTTAGAATTTTACTTATTTTGATATTAGAATATTCATTTTTTAAAACTAAAAATCTAAATATAAATATTAAGTAAAATTTAATTTTATTTTCAACTTTAAATACTAGAATAACTAAAGGCAAATATCTTTTAAAGGGAGAAAGATGAGCTTAAATAGACGAGAATTTTTAAAATTCGGTGCTGGAGTTAGTATGGTTGCATCGTCCTTACCGGGTGGTGCTTTAGAAAATGCTGCAAAGCAAGATGAGAAGTACGTCCGTAGCTTTTGCGAGATGTGCTCTTCAAGATGACCTATCGAAGCAAAGGTCGTTGATAATAAAATTTGCTTTTTAAGCGGCAATCCAAAAGCTGGCGGTACGGCAACTTCGCTTTGTGCAAGAGGTGGCTCTGGTTTTAGTCAGCTTTATGACGAAAATAGAGTCAAAAAGCCTTTGATCAGGGTTGGTGAGAGAGGCGAAAATAAGTGGCGCGAGGCCAGCTGGGACGAGGCACTTGATTTAGTTGCTTCAAAAATGCTTGAGATCAAGCAAAAGTATGGCCCTGAAAGCTTTGTTTTTACCTGTAAAAGCTCGCAAACGCATAAGCTAATGGTAAATTTTGCCTCAGCTTACGGCTCGCCAAACTGCTTTTCACACTTTTCGTGCTGTCCGATCACCTATCAAATGGTCTGTGAACAGATGTATGGCATAGCTAAGCTAAAAAGAGACTTTGCAAATGCAAAATACGTTGTAAATTTTGGCCACAATCTCTTTGAAGGCATAGTTATAGCCGATGCAAAAAAGCTTGCTAAATTTGCAGCCAAAAAAGATACAAAGCTACTTGTGCTTGAGCCAAGATTTAGCGTGGTGGCTTCAAAGGCTGATGAGTGGCTGCCAGTTAGACCTGGCACTGATCTAGCTTTTGTGCTAGCTATCATAAATACATGGATACAAAATGGCACTTACGATAAAGAATTTATAGAAAAATTTACAATCGGCTTTGATGAGATCGTTAAAAGCGTAGAGGGCAAAACGCCTGAATGGCAAGAGGCGATCACTGGCATAAAAGCAAGTGATGTTAGACGCATCGCTGATGAAATTTATAAAGCTGCCCCAAGAGTTATTTTTGATTTTGGTCATAAGACAACCACCACAAAAGCTGAATATATGAGGACAAAAGCCATCATGGTGGCAAATGCGATGATGGGTAACTGGGAGGTTAAAGGCGGTCTTTTTGGTGGCAAAAACGCAAAAACCTTTAACAAGCTAGTCGGCGAGGATAAATTCCCAGTTCTTAAAAATCCAGATGAGAAATTTAAAGTGCCAAAAGTCACTAGACTAGACTTTGCTGGCGAGACTGGTAGGCATAAATTTATAAGTAGAAAACATGGCGTTTTGATGGATATAAATGACGCTATCTTAAGCGAGAAACCATACGCCATAAAAGGCTGGTTTAACATCCGCTTTAATCACCTAATAAACGTTGCTGAGACGATGAAGAGTATAGAGGCGATGAAGAAGCTTGATTTTATCGTGGTAAGTGATGTTTATCTAAACGATATGGCGACATTTGCTGATGTTATCTTGCCTGAGAGTAGCTACCTTGAGCGCGACGAGGGCATAGAGGATAAGTCAGGTCTAAAGCCAGCTTATATGATAAGAAATAAAGTTATTGATCCAGTTGGCGACACTAAGGACGGGGCATTTATCTTTAGAGAGCTAGCACGCCGCATGAAGATAGATGAGCTTTACACTTGGAACGACATACGTGAGTTTAGGATGCAGCAAGCTGGTGGAGATGTAAATTTACTTGCTGCGCTGGAAAAAGATGGCTTTATCACGTGGGATGAGCCGGGAATTTTGTTTA
Source organism: Campylobacter concisus (assembly GCA_002092835.1). Classification (NCBI taxonomy): domain Bacteria; kingdom Pseudomonadati; phylum Campylobacterota; class Epsilonproteobacteria; order Campylobacterales; family Campylobacteraceae; genus Campylobacter; species Campylobacter concisus. Next base: position 355,436 of record LVWL01000020.1, read on the forward strand.
GAGAAAAAGGCATGATCGATAAATTTGTCGCTAAATATCCAGTCGCATCTAAATTTGTAGGCGAAAATGGTCTAATGGACGATATGGCTAAGCTTAAAACAAAAAGCGGCAAGATAGAGCTATTTTTGCCTGATGTCGAGGCACAGTTTGCAGGATATGGCGCGCTAAATGACAAAGATATGGACACATTTGACGGACATGATCTTTGCTTAACTTGTGGCAAAACGCCTATTCATACCAATGGACATACTCAGGCGGTGCCGTCGCTTCATGATCTTATGAGTGATAGCCCTATCTGGATAAATCCAAAAACAGCTAAACGTAAAAATTTACGAGATGGCGATATGGTCGTGGTGAAAAATAAATTTGGCGAGCAAAAGGGCAAGCTTATGGTGACTGAGGGCATTAGAGAAGATACACTCTTTATCTATCACGGCTTTGGACACATCACTCCAGCTCTTAAGAGTATAGATCACGTGGGGCTAAATACAAGCGTGCTTCTTAATCCAGCCGAAGGGCCAGTGGCCGCGACTATGGTTACAAATGTTGGCGTTAGCATAAGTAAAGCGTAAGGATAGAAAATGAAAAAATATATGATGATACATGATGAAAATTTATGCATCGGCTGTCAAGGCTGCTCGGTAGCTTGCAGAAGTGCAAACAACGTGCCGAGGGGGCTTTACCGCTTGCAGGTGCATGCGAAGATGAGTGGGACATTTCCAAATTTAAAGACCGACTTTTTACGTCAAAGCTGTGTTATGTGCGAAGATGCACCTTGTGTTGAGGTTTGCCCAACTGGTGCTAGCTTTAAAACAGCTGATGGCGTTACGCTACTTGATCATAGAATTTGTGTTAGTTGCAAATACTGCATCCTAGCCTGTCCATACGACGCTCGTTACGTCTTGCCAAATGGTGAGATAGGCAAATGCACATTTTGCTATGAGAGTAGGCTAGAAGAGGGCAAAGAGCCAGCTTGCGTTAGCGTCTGCCCTACAAATGCCCTAACTTTTGGCGATGTAAATGATGAAAACTCTAAAATTTCAAAGAAATTAAAAGAGAGCAAATACTACTTGCCAAAAGCGGAGCTAAATACAAAACCTTCACTTGCGATGATCGCAAATACAAAAGGAGCACACCATGAATAACATGTCAGGAAGCCTAGCTCAATACTCTGAAATTTATTGGGGCTGGCCGATAGCCGTTTATCTATTTTTAGCAGGACTTAGTGCGGGTGCTAGCATCGTTGCTGTGCTCATTTCAAAAAAATATGGAAAAGAGAATTATTACTTTAAAGCAGCCGCTCTTATCGCTCCATTAGCGATCGTTCTTGGACTTGCTCTTTTGGTGCTTGATCTTGGCAAGCCGCTTAGCTTTTACTGGATACTTCTGCTTTACAACTTTGACTCAGTCATGTCAATAGGCGTTGCGCTACTTCTAGTTTATACGCCTCTTAGCGTTATATACGCAGTTGGCGCATTTAAAAACGAGATCGCAATGCTTAAAATTTCTCTTTTTGACGTGGTTGCAAATTTTGCTAGCAAGCTTTCAAGCCTACTTGAAATTTTGCTTTTTATCCTAGGCATTGGCGTTGGTGCATATACAGGCTTTTTGCTAAGCGCAGCTCATAAGATCGCACTTTGGAATACATCAGTCTTGCCAGTATTATTTTTAGTATCAGGCTTGAGCTGTGCTGGTGCATTTACGTTACTTGTTGGCGTGCTAAAAGATAAGGCAAAAAGGCAAAACGATATTGCACACTATTTATTAAAATTTGATTTTTTTGCGATTATTGCCGAGTTTTTGCTCATAGTCGCTCTATTTATGGTTGTAAAAGGTGCAAGCACAAGTGGTGCGGAGAGCGTAGCAAACGCACTTAGCGTAAATTCTCTTGGGCTAATGTTTTATATTGGCGTCATTGGTTTTGGTATGGCTTTGCCTATCATTTTAGACTTAAGCGTTTTAAAGGTGTATGATTTTAAACGCGAATTTGCCGTGATCAACGCATTATTCGTAATATGTGGCGTCTTTTTGCTAAGGTGTTACATTGTCTATGCGGGGCAAATTTTTATTTAATACTTAAAAAATAATTTTAATTTTGAATTTACCTATTAAGTATTACAATAGATAAAAATCTTATTAAAGTTTGTTTTTTAGGAGAGAGATTTGAAAATTTTGCTTTTAGAAGATGATTTAGGGTTTCAAGAGAGCGTCTGTGAGTTTTTACAGACGCTTGGTTATGAAGTTACAGCGGTGAGCGATGGTCAAGAAGCGTGTGATCTGATAGAGAAAAATTTCTATCATCTTTTTATACTTGATATAAAAGTACCTGGCGTAAATGGACATGAGGTTATCAAGTACATAAGAAGTCTAAATCCAAACGCTCCTATCATGATAACAACATCTTTGGTTGATATAGGTGATATGGCGATTGGCTATGAGCTTGGCTGTAACGAATACCTAAAAAAGCCATTTGAGCTTGCTGAACTTAAATTTAGAGTAGCTGAGCTTATGAGAAAATACTATGGAACTGACGATAAAAACATAGTAAAGATCAATGACGAGTTTAGCTTTAATCTAAACAAGCGTGCGCTATTTAAAAACGGCAAAATGGTCGATCTTAGCGCAAAAGAAGTTGCACTTGTTGAGTGTCTAGTTTCGCATCTAAATTCTTACGTCAGCATGGAAGAGCTAAGAGATCTTGTCTGGAATGACAAAGATATAGAAGGCGCTGATATCAGAATGCATGTTTTAAAGATAAGAAACAAAACAACTAGTGACTTTATCACTTCAAAGAGGCGTATAGGCTACAAGATAGATGCACAAGAGCTTTAAGATCCAGATCATAGCGACATTTGTCATAATGTCGCTTTTTTGTTTTCAAAGCTTTGTGATCTTAAATTTAAGTCAAAAAAATAGCACTTCAAAAGCTCTTTTTGGTGCGATGAAGCATGAAACTATTATCAAAAATTCGTTTTTAAAAAATGAAAATATAACTCCTTCTTTAAAGTATAAATTTGCGATCTATGATGTAAATTTTAATCCAATTATTTCAAATCTCTCCAAGCAGCCAAGTAACTTTAAATTTGTAACACTTGAAGAAAATGGCTGCTTGTTTTATAAAAGTTTTTTTATAAAGGATAAAACGCCTTATTACATTGTCGTTGAAAAAGAGCTTGATAATGAAAAAAGCATATTTCTAGCGGCACTTATGCTCCTTGTCATCCTTGTGGCTGTGCTTTTTATCGTCTATTTTTTATATCTAAGCAGCGTTAAGCCTTATAAAGAGTTTCAAAAGTATATGAACAACTTCTTTAATGACGCCATGCACGAGCTAAAGACCCCACTTGGCGTAGCTGGCATGAACCTTGAGATGCTTGGGCTTGAAAACAAGTATATAACTCGCATCAAAAACGCCTTAAAACAGATGCAAATAACCTACGAAGATGTCGAGTATTTTATAAAGCGTGGCTACATAAAATTTCCACTTGAGCGGCTAAATTTAGGCGAATACATAATAGAGCGAGTGAAATTTCTCTCAAGTGTGGCTGAAGTTAAGCACATCGTTGTAAAGACAAATTTAGCAAGCGATGCATTTACTATGCTAAGCAAGGTCGAAGCTCAGCGCATCATCGATAACACCATCACAAACGCCATAAAATACAGCCAAAAGGAGAGCGAGATACTAATAAATTTAAGCTTTGAGGATGAGCGCATAAAGCTTAGTGTGCAAGACTTTGGCAAGGGGATAAAGGACGTCAAAAAGGTCTGGAAGCGCTACGTTAGAGAGGATGAAATCCAAGGCGGCTTTGGCTTAGGGCTAAATATCGTCAGCGAAATTTGCCAAAAACATGACATTTTATACGGCGTTGATAGCGTCTACGGCGAGGGCAGCACCTTTTATTATAAATTTAAACGAGCTTAAATTAAGCATAAAAGCGTAAAATGAAGCCTTAAATTTAGAAGGAAAAACTTTGGATAGAATCGTTGAAATCGAAAAAGTAAGCTTTGAAAATGACTTTGAAGTCTCGCTTAGACCGACCAAATTTGAAGACTACATCGGACAAGAAAAGATAAAACAAAATTTAGACGTCTTTATAAAAGCAGCCAAAAAGCGAAATGAGTGCCTAGATCACGTGCTATTTTACGGCCCTCCAGGACTTGGTAAGACGACCCTCGCTCACATCATCGCAAACGAAATGGGCGTAAGTATCAAAATGACCGCAGCGCCGATGATAGAAAAGAGTGGTGATCTAGCGGCGATCCTTACAAATTTACAAGAGGGCGACGTGCTTTTTATCGATGAGATCCACCGCCTAAGCCCAGCTATCGAGGAGGTGCTTTACCCTGCGATGGAGGACTTTAGACTTGATATTATAATTGGCTCAGGACCAGCTGCTCAGACTATCAAGATAGATCTGCCAAAATTTACGCTTATTGGCGCAACGACGCGTGCTGGCATGATCTCAGCGCCACTTAGAGATCGCTTTGGGATGGATTTTAGACTGCAGTTTTACACAAGCAGCGAGCTAAGCCGTATCGTACAGATCGCCTCAGCCAAGCTTGGCAAAGAGTGCGACAAAAACGCCTCGCTTGAGATCGCCAAACGCTCACGTGCCACGCCTAGGATCGCTCTTAGATTATTAAAGCGAATTCGCGACTTTGCCGAGGTAAATGACGAGCAAATCATCAGCCACGAGCGCGCAAAAGAGGGACTTAACGCACTTGGTGTAAATTCGCTTGGATTTGATGAGATGGATATTAGGTATTTAGAAATTTTGATGCAAGCAAGGCGCCGTCCTATGGGGCTGAGCACGATCGCTGCGGCACTTAGTGAGGACGAGGGCACGGTTGAGGATGTCATCGAGCCATATCTGCTTGCAAATGGCTTTATCGAGCGCACTGCAAAGGGTAGGATCGCGAGTGCGAAGTGCTTTGAGACCTTTAATGTCAAGATTGACATCGAAAAAGGGCTTTTTGAGTAGCAAAATTTAAATTTGGAGCAAAAATGGGCGAGCCACATCTTTGTCCTAGGTGCAAGCAAAGGACGATTTACTTTGATGGGATCTGCTATGATTGCAGGCAAAAAGAGAAGCTGGAGTTTTATCAAGGTTTAAGCGAGGCTGAGATTAAGCAAAAGTTAAAAAATGTCCTAGCTCACACAGACGAGATAGGCAAATATGATGAAATTTATAGCGATCTTGTCTATATTTTCTACCTGCACGGCATTTGCGACGAGCAGATAATAAGAGAAGTGACCAAAGAGTGTGAATACTACCCATTTGAAATTTACAAAAACGCTCCAAGCGACGTGAGAGACGAGCTCATAAATAGTCTAAATGGCGCTGAAAATATCGTAAAAATAAATCACATCCTTTGCGCACTTGCATGGCAGGGCGATGAGGTGGTGAGGGAGCTATTTTTTAAGCTCTATAATGCGCCAAAGCCTTGGAAAGCAAAGCTTTACGTCGATACTGACGCATACGCTCAGGTTGCTGGCTGGAGCTTTGACGAGAGTGGTAAGAGAAGAAACCTAGTTTTTGATAGGTGTTTTACATGTGGGCCAAGCCAAAACGTAGATGCAAGCATTAAATTTAAAGCACTGAGTGATGAAAAATGTAAATTTTGTAGCGGCGAGATGCTGGAATTTATCATCAAAAAAGAGAGTCTAAAACGACTTGGCTTAGAGCTTAAAAACGATGCTGTGCTCAAATTTTGCCCAACATGTGTTGGCCTTGTGCAGTATTTTTGCCAAAATGACGGCAATAGCGTGCAAACAGAGGTAGTGGGCGAGGGCGAGAGTGATGACTATTTAAGAGACGCTGTGGCAACGCTTGATGGGCAAAAATTTGAGCTAGCTAGCGAGGTTTGCGCTCACTACTCGTATATGATAGATAGCGAAATTTTGCTTGGTGGATATCCGCAGTGGGAGCAAGATGCTGAGTATTTAAAATGTCCAAAATGTAGCAAAAGCATGAAATATCTAGCACAAATTCCTCTTGGAAGTCTAGTAGATGGCGAGGGAACTATATATGTTCAAATCTGTGATGAGTGTGAGATTATCGGGGCAAATTTTCAGTGCACGTAAAAGGCTAAATTTATATGAGCTTTTGAGCTAGAAATTTTACGTAAAACTATAAATTTATCTAAATTTACTAAGCGCCAGTAGCATGCTAAAAATGTCAAAAGCCTAGCCACACTTGCTAGCTTTGCAAGCTTGATGGTAAAGAGCTTGAGCAAATTTGGGAAGCAAATGAGCAGCTCTGATAAATTTGCTATAATTACCCCATTTTAAGGGAGCGAGATGAACAATAGACTATTTTTTGGAATTTTTGTATTTTGTGCTTTGGCTTTGGTGGTCTATCTTTTTAAACCATATCTACTTGATATTTTTATCGCTGCACTGCTTGCTGTCGCGGTTTCAAATGTCCAAATCGCATTTTTATCGCTCACTAAAAACCGCAAGACGCTTTCATCGGCTCTTACCACGTCTGTGCTTCTTTGCTTATTTATCGCCCCACTTCTTTATGCGGTAGTTGAGATCGCAAAATACGCAGCTGGCTTTGATATAAACAATGTCACAAAGACTATCGAATTTATCAAAAATTATGATTTTAGGATGCCTGAGTCGATAAATTTTTTAGAGCCAAAGATAAAAGAATTTATCGGCGGACTTGATATTAAAATGCTTTTTTCTCAACTTGCGACAAATCTTGCAAGTCTAGGTAAGTTAAGTCTTAAATTTGGCGTTGATATGATCATTATTTTGGTCTTTTTCTTCTTTTGTAATCTTTATGGCAATGAACTAATAAGCTATCTAAAATATGCACTTCCGCTAAAGCAAGATGACACAGAGTCTATTTTAAGCGAAGTTGGTAACGTTATGAGCGTGGTCTTTTATTCAACCATTGCAAATATGATAATCCAAGGCTTTTTGTTTGCCATAATAACAAGTTTTTACGGCTATGACGGTGTGCTAACTGGCATCTTTTTTAGCTTTGCTTCGCTTATTCCAGTTGTTGGCGGCATTTTGGCATGGGGGCCTATTAGTATCTATGAATTTGCAAATGCCAACATAGCAGCAGCGATAACTATCGCAATTTATACGATCGTAGTGATCTCATTTGCAGCTGATACGCTTTTAAAACCACTTGTTATTAAATTTATAAACTCAAAGCTGGTTAAAATACCAACAAAAATAAATGAACTTCTTATATTCTTTGCGATGCTCGCCGGCATCACGACATTTGGGTTTTGGGGTGTGATCCTTGGACCAGCGATCGTGACATTTTTTATCTCGACTATCAAACTTTATACGCTTTTAAGAGAGAGAAATTTTGTATAAAAATAGGAACAAATATGATCTATGAAGATAAATTTATAAAAATCGAGCGTGAAGACAATGAACTTCCTTGGATAAAAATTTTTACCATTAAGCCATTTCGTGAGCTAAGCGATTGTGATGAAGCGAGTAGGGCAAGACTATTTGAAGCGATGCTTATAAGTGAAAAGGCGATGCTTGAGTTTTATAAACCAACCAAGATAAATATCGCTAGTTTTGGTAACTACGTGCCACATGTGCATATTCATGTTATTGCTAGATTTAGTAATGACGCATTTTTCCCAGATAGCGTTTGGGCTAATCCAAAAAGAAAAAGCGAGCTTGCGTTGCCAGAATTTGATAAATTTGCAAAATTTTTAGAAGAAAAGTTAAGGGCTAGTTTTGAGTAAATACAAAAAATATTTTAATATTTACATCGTTTTAGTCGTTTTTGCGGTGCTTGGTAGCCTTTTTTATTTTCTTTACAGCTCTTATATGGCTGAAAAGATGCAAAATAATATGCGAGTCTTTTTTGATTACCAGGTAAAACAGCTTAATAAAAGTATAGATGATGAGAAATTTTCATCAATGGCGATCTCTATCTTGCTTGCTCAAAATGAGTCTATACAGATGTGCTTGCTAGGGCAAAGCCGCGATGAATGCATAAAAAATATCGAAAATTTAACCAAAACCCTTGGCGCAGCATCGATGTATAATAACATTAAGCTTCACATTTATGATAAAGATCTAAAAAGCTATGTAAGGAGTTGGGATCTAAACAGATATGGCGATATGATCGCTAGTAGTAGGTTTTTAGTGCAAGAGTCAAGGCATCAAAACAAGCCCATGGTTGGCATCGAGGCGTGGTATGCTGGAACGCATATAAGGCTGTCTCAAACGTAGTACGTGATGGTAAAATTATTGGCAACATTGAGGTTTTATTAAATTTTGACTCACTTGGAAATTATTTTAAAAAGCAAGGAATTGATCTATTTGTTCTTTTGGCAAAAGACAAGATGCCATCTCGTAAAAGCATTCCAAGTGATCAAATTTTAAATGATTATTACATCGAAAATTTAAGCAGTGCAAATTTAAACATAGTAGGTTTTTTGCGTGATATTAATTTTAAAGAATATGAATTTTACATTTATAAAACACACTACTTTTGCGTGGTGCCACTAATAGACGCTAGCAACACACAAATAGGCTATTATGTGCTTCATGTAAATACCAATGAAAAAGAGCGAAATATTTCACAAAATTATTTCGAGTCAGAAGAGCTTTTTTAATTTAAGCTATTTAATAAAATTTTTATTTGTATTTTAGATAAAAATGGTGGAAGCGAGGGCTACCATATTTAAAATAGATATACCTATAATATAGGATGATAACAAGTTTATTTATTTTTTAATATCCGTAAAAATATCCGTTTATTTTTTATCATATAAATTTATAAAATTTAGGAAAATATTATCTACCCTTTTTAATTAAAAAAGGATAATAAATGAACCTATCTCCTGAACTATATCTAAAATTTGCCAAAGATGTAGAGCCTGAAATTTTTGAAAACAAGACACCTAAATTTCATTTAGAAATAATCCGTTTTATTGACGGTGAAGGTCAGTATAAAGCTATAGCAGTATTTCGCGGCGCCGGTAAGACCACCCTGCTAAATAAAATTTATGTCTTAAGTCGCCTTTATTTTGCTGCTGAACCTTTTATTATGATAGTCTCGGCCAACGAGGATAAAGCGACAGCATTTTTGGAAGCCATCAAAGGGAGTATCGATAAGGCATCGGCTAAAGGTTATGCCATAGCTCGTGGTAAGGCTTGGAATAAAGGATTTATTGAGGTTATTATAAATCAAGGCATGAAAGATGAAGATGGCAAAAGTATAGAGAAAAAATGCTACGTAGTATCTCTCTCGGCAGGGCAAGATCCTCGTGGTATGAATATCGACAACATGCGCCCAACGTTGCTAATCATCGATGATCTGGAGAGTAAAGTCGGCAGATACCCTATCGACTCAAACGCCAACCGCCAAAAGCTTCGTAGCTGGTTTTATGCCGATTTATTACCTACTTTGCACCCTACACGTGGTAAGGCTGTGATATTGGGTACTATACTACACGAAGATAGTATCCTAAACAATATCGTAAATAGTACGGAAGAGATGGATGCCAAACAAGAGTGGATATACATAAAAATTCCAATCATCAAAAATGGTACAAGTTCATGGCCGTCTCGCTTCCCAATGGATAAAATCAAAAAAATACAAAGCACCCTAGTATCAAAAGGGCTGGCAAATGAATTTTATCAAGAGTATATGTGCGCCGCGATAGATCCGCAAAAGGCTATCTTTAAGCGTGAGTATTTTAGATATTTTAAGGGTGTTGAGTATAGGACGGATGAACCATTTACGACGATAACGGTAACTGATGGAGTAAACAAGCAAGAGTTAAAAATCAGACGAGCAAATAAAATAGAGCTAGAAAATTGTGAAAAAATTTGGCTAAAAGAGTGCCAAATTTATACCGTGTCCGATATATCAAGTGGAAAAGGCAGAGATCAGACCGCCTATGTCACCTTTGCAATTGACAGGCAAAATAGACTTTTTATAATCGACATCACGAGCGGATATTTTACTCCGTTTGAGCGAAGCTTGCGAGTAATCGAAATTTATCTCACATTTTACCCAATGCGTATCGGCATAGAAAAGGCCGGTATGCAAAATGACTTTTTCTACACGATCGACACTATTCAAAAGCTAACTGGTGTAAATTTACCAATAGATCCGCTTAGCCATGGTGGCAACTCTAAGAACAAACGTATCTCAAATTTAGAGCCCTACTATCGCACTAGACAAATTTATCATAATGCAAGTTTAAACGCTACAGATGAGCTTGAGGCACAGCTGCTAGGGTTTGATCCTGAGACGGAAAGCAAGAGTGATGATATCATGGATGCAGAAGCTTATATTTTACAGTACATTGCAGGGCGATTTTTTGATGAGAGTTATGATGAAATTTATGATGAATATGCAGAGGAAGAGAGCTGGGTGTGAAATTATCAAATATATTTTTAAAACAAAAGATAGTAGATTGTCGTATGTTATTGATGCTAAATATATGGCGAGCTAGTCATAACGCAGATAAACTAATCCTTAAATAGTTTTATACGTTTTTTAGGAAACTCATAAATTAGACTACACGTAAAAAAACGGAGTAGTCTATGAATGAGGATTTAAATTTAATCGAGCGAGCATTTCGTGATCTTGAGCAACATAAAAAAAGATTCCTAGAATGTGAGCGAGCATTTCGTGCCGAGTATGAGGGCGAAGATAACCGTACTACAAAACGCAAAAACTCTGAGAGAAGCCGCTCAAAACTATACATTCCCCTAATAAAAACTACCATCTTTATCATTCATGCGATTTTTAAAACAAGCTTCATGAGCGATCGTTGTCCAATAGAGATCACACGTATTGGGCGTAGAAGCGATAATGATCTAATCTTACAAAATGCACTTACTGCTGTATTGAAAAACAGATGGAAGAAAAAAGAGCATCGTGTTGGCCTAAGCAAAGCTGTCATGAGCGCACTATATCTACCTCTTGGCATAGTAAATTTATTTTATGACAAAGAGCAAGGCGATATCGCTACACGTTTTATATCAATTACTGATCTAGCGTTCGACAAGCATGCAAGTGATATCAACGACATAGAATACGTCTGCTACAAATGGCGTCAATCCGTGCGCCAGGTCGAAGAAAAAATCAAAACGAAATTTTACAAAGGTAAAGACAAAGATCTCATTTTGGGCTCAAAGGTAGAGTGGAGCCAGAGGGTGCAGATGAAAGATATCTACAAAAAGGTCTATGTAAACGGCCGCCAGATGTGGGAGCTAAAGAGCTTCGCTAATGATTTTTTGGTAAGAGAAACCAAATTTTCGACTCTGCCGTTTCACTTCGGCTACTGTATAGACTCGATGCCTAGCGTCGAGGAGAGCATGCGCGAAAAGGAAAACGCCGTATACGGCTCGTGCGTGCCGGAAATCGTCAAAGAAATCCAAGAAGAATACAACATCAAGCGCAATCAAAAAATCGACATCACCGAAAACCAAATAGATCCATCGTTCGTAGTGGATAAAACCAGGGGTGCGGTGGCGGTAAGCGACGTGATGGCGAGGAAAAAGGTCATCAGGGTGGAAACGGACATGGGCGCTAGAGTGAGCGACGTGATAATGCCGTTTCCCGTGCCGCCTACGTATCAGCTAAGCGAAGAGATAAATATGCTCGGCAAAGAGTACGAGATAGCTACGGGCGTAAATAGCGTAATGACCGGTCAAACCAGCCCGAGCGATCGCCGCGCTATGGGCGCGCTACAAACGGTGAACGCCGCAAGCTCGATGAGAATAGAGAGCATGATGCAGACTCTGCTAGAAACTATGCTTTCAAGCTATGCGCAGCACTTCGTAGAGCTGCTTTATCGCTTCGTAAGCGACGATGAATTCGTAAAAATCACCGAAGACGAGAGCGTGATAGACGCGATCGGTACGCTTGCGCAAAGAAAGGCGAACCGCTTGGACTTTGACATCTCCGTAAATTTCGGCACGACAATAGCAAATGAAGTAAAAATCAATCAACTAAACGGGCTACTGGGCGTGCTAGCCCAAAATCAAATAAGCTCACCGCAAATAACGGGCGAAATCGTAAAAGAAGTACTAACTTTAATTCTTGGTGAAAATGCGCCAATAGAACAAGTTGATCAGGCTATGGCACAGATGATGGCGGCACAAGCAGAGGCTGTGACTCAAGATGAAGAAGCACAAATAAAAAATGAACCTAGTGAAGAAGATATGGAGATGACAGCTTTAGTAAACGGCGGAATTTGAAAGGATATGACTTAAAAATTTTTACGTTTTTTAGGATGCAGACAAATAAAATAATAAAAATTTTAAAGGAGAAGAAATGGCATATAAGGACAAATACGAGGTTCTTGGTGTTATCGTCGCTTTGGCTACAAACGGACTTAGTGTCTATAAAAAAGGCGAAGAAGAGGGGCAGATTAGCGGCGGAAACATCGGCGATTTTGTGGTTAGGGCTAAGGGCGAGGATGGCTTTGCCGCCGTGAGCATTATAGGTGAGCAAGAGTGGGAAGAGATGCCACAAAACGAGGCGGCCGAGATCGAGCTGAAAGAGATCGCATCTAGCGCAAAAGATCTCGCACCAGAGCTAGCTAAGGCTAAAAACGAAATTGAACGCTTGAAGGCTGAAATTTTAGAGGCAAAAGGTGAGGCAGAGCGTTTTAAAGAAGAGTGTACAAACTTACAAGATCATGTAAGTGCTTCAGCTGGCGAAAATCTAGCTTTATCACAAAAAATTCAAAAACTTGAAGCTGAGAATAAAAAGCTAAAAGAAGCGACCAAAAAGGAGGACAAAAATAAGGCCGATAGCGCTCCTAAGACAAATGAGTCGCAGAAAGGTTTAAATTTAGGAGGTAATGAATAATGCCAGATATCTATGACCAGGATTTGGAGGGACTAGCGGCTGCAGAGGAAACACAGACGCAAGAAGCCCAAATTGCTTTAAAAAACGCAGATAAACCACAGGTGCAGGCAGAAACTAAAGCACCAGCTGTTCCGCAGCCTGATGACTCAGTAAAACTCAACAAAGAAGAGTATGCGGATTTTCAAAGAATGCGTCAAGCCGCGCAACTTTCGCAGATGGAGACGGACTTTAGGAAGAGTTATCCGGATTTTGATATGCAAAAAATCACGGACAAAATTTTAGAGATGGATGAGAAAAACCCTGGTACTGGCGATGCACTGCTGACTCCAGTAGGGATTGAGAATGTCTATCTAAAATTTTTTCATGGCAAGGCACAAACACAAGTTGATGATGAATTTGACATAGCAAGAGGGACTGGTGGTGGTGTGAGCGTAAAAGAGCTCATCGGTAAGATCAACAAAGGTGAGGCAAACGATAGCGAGAAGCAGGCCTTATATGCAAGATTATTTTAAGGAGTAAGGAAAATGGCTATAAAAACTGGATTAGTAACTGCCGAAGAGGCTTTTGGCAGTAAGGGTGTAGTGCTTGAAAACACTATAAAGCAAATAGGGTGGCAATCTACGCCTTTTTATAGTGCAATAAGCACAGCAGCACCCGCAGATAGAAGTACGAGCGTGGCGGTAGGACATAAATGGTTTTATGATGAGTTGCCTGATGGTGACGCGGCTAATGCACACGCAGAAGGTGGAGCTAAAGCAACAGCCAAGTATTTTGTTGGTAGTGCGCTAAGCAATCATTTTCAAATAGTGAAAAATACTTATGGCGTTTCCGGATCACAAGAGCCGGCCAAAGATGTAGCTGGTAGGGGAATACTTGCAAATCAAGGCGAGATGGCTTCTGTAGAGCACAAAAAATCTATAGAGAAAATTTTACTATCAAGTCAAGCAGCTGTACAAAGAGTAAATAGCGGCGGTTCTCCAGTAGTCGGAAAATGTGGTGGTTTAAAGAGCTTTTCTACTGCAAACAATACGATTGATGCAAATAATACTGACTTAACTATGCAGATGATTCGGGATCTGCTAAAAATCGGCTGGAGCAAAGGTAGACCTTATCAATTCTTAATGGTAAATGATAAGCAGAATGATAGGCTGCTAGATATTCTCGACAAGATAAAGCAAGCCAATATCACACAAAAATACCTTGAAGAGGATCTGCTTGCCATTAGAACAAGCTATGGCGATGTAAAGGTTATGTTGAACCCATTCTTAGATCAAAATGAGATCATTGCCTTTAGAGCTGATGACATCTTTAAAGTAAACTGGCGTCCAATGATGACTAGAGAGCTTCCGACTAGCAACGATGCTGTAGAAAAAGAGATTGTTAGCGAATTTACACTTCGTGTATGTACTCCTGTAGCATTTGGATGGCTTAAAAAGTTAAAGGTGTGAAAAATGAACTATGAGGCGTTTTTGCAACGTTTAAAGGTATCTGTTAGGGGAGATATAAAGCTCCCTGATTTTGAAGAATTAAAATCATTAGTGGAAGAGACGGCAGCAGATATATCGCGTGCGGTAACGCCTCTTGAAATGATCGAGATAGATCATAGAAATTTTGGTATCGAATACCATATAGACAAAAGACGTTTTGTGAGGAAATTTAACACACCAAAAAATGAAAATGATAGGGTTGATTTTCTTGACGAATCGCTTTTAAAAGCACTTATTTATGGAGTGGCCAAAAAAAGAGCACATGCTGAGTTTTATGCAAAATATCATAAATTTTATCTACAAAATTTATGTGAATATGAGCTAAATAATTTTGATGAAAATTCATATAACTTAACAGAAGCACTTAGAATAAAGGGCTGGCTAAAGCCTTATAAAATAGATTATGCTTTAGATCCTTACTATTCATGGGATGAAAATTTCATAAAAAGACTTGATTACTACATGGCCAATATCGTTTATGGCCAAATCGATAACTACGAGCATCCAGAAAAATTTTTAAATAGCAATGAGCTTGGATATAGAAATTTTATATATCAATTTATTGCTTATCAAAATGGTGAGCATGCCGGTAGAGAGGATTTAAGAGCGCTTGATAGGCTAATGAGCAAGAAAATTTTAGGGGAGTGAAAAAATGGTGGATAAAGAATTTACGCAAATTTGTAAGGAAATTTTAGGGTTAAGCAAAAGATTAGAGGGAATCGAGCCTGCGGAGCTTAGAAAAATAAAATCGGATATAGAAAAAATAAACGAGGCGATAGCTACAGATAAAGCAATATTTGATACAAATAAAAAAGATTTTGATGGTAAGTATAATAAAATCGCCGAGATAATAAAAACATTCGATACTTTAAAAGCCCAAATAGAAGAGGTTCTAAAAAGCGGAACAATAAACGATAGTGCAGAGGCCTTAATTTCTACATTCTCATCAAAAAAAATTATGGATCTTTTAAATGAAGCAAAAAGAGTAGTAGATGAAAAATTTAGCACTATACATAAAAATGGCATAACTCCTTGGATCTCTACATTAGAGTATCCTGCTGGTGCCATTAGTGTTTTAAATGGTAAGCTCTATCAGGCAAAAACACAAAATACAAATAAGAAACCTAGTGAAAATAAAGAAATATGGCATGTTATAGCTAGCGAAGAGTGGTGCGAGCAGACTTTTTTAAATAAAAATGAAAAAGTAGATAGCTATTCTAAGACCGAAAGTGATGAAAAATTTGTAAAAAAATTAGAATTAAAGGATGGCTTACCAACTGGTGCCTATCTTTTATATAGCTCAAACTCAAATACACCAGAGGGCTTTCTCCGTTGTGACGGATCAGCGCTTGATAAAAATACATACTCCGCGCTTTTCGCGGAGATTGGCTATACGTATGGTAAAAGTGGCGATAAATTCTTATTGCCAAACTTCGCGGACGGAAAATTCATGCGTGGCACTGGTGGCAATGCAGCCACTCTGGGTATAGCTCAAGGGGATGCAATAAGAAATATCACTGGTAGCATAATCACTAGAATTAATACCGATGGTGTCATACAAGCTCAAGGGGCTTTTGGGGGTGAAATCAATGGTAATTGGAGGTCACAAATGGTAGGAGGCTCAGGAACTAATATTAACTTTGATGCTAGCCGAATAGTGCCAACAGCTAACGAAAACCGCCCATATAACACGGCGGTAGTCGTGTTAATAAAATACTAGGAGCAACTTATGAAAATTTATATTTTTGACACAAAAAATGGTGAGTTTTTATACAAGTCAGAAGCTCAAATCGACCCACTAGCAAGTAGCAAGGGCGAAACAATCTATCTAATGCCTCCAAACGCAACACAGATCGCACCAACTGAGCCAAAAGCTGGTTACGCAAATGTTTTTATTAATGGAAAGTGGGAGCAAATCAAAGACGAGCGAGGCGAAACCTACTATGACAATGACAACAATGCCCTAACAATAACCGAATTAGGACAAGAAAAGGGGCTAAGTAAAGAGCCAAAGATAGATGAAAAAGCCAAACAGCTAGCAGAAATTGAAGCTGATATAAGTGAGTGCGAGAATCATATTAAGCACGCTTTGATTATTGGAAATAGCGCCGTACTTGAAAATCTAAGGGCTGAATATAAAGAGCTAATCGCTCAAAGAGAGGAATTAAAATGAGAGTAAGAATAAAAAGGTGCGAAATTTGCGCATCAAAGCTGGATAAAGACGGTGCTTGCACTTGGAGCGAGTGCCCTAAATACCCTAACTATAAAGCAAAGGTAAAAGATGAAGCTAAACCAAAAGCAAAAACTACAAATTCTTAAAAATGTAGCTATTGAGTTACCTATCGAAATACTGCATTTTATCGTAGTGCCTATCGCTCTGCTAGTCTGCGACGAAAAAAGCGAGAATTTACCTAAATGGGCAGCGTGGTTCGATGAGAACGACTACGGTATAAACGGAGACGACGGCTGGAAAAACGAGCATTTCTCAAACGGCAAAAATAAAACTTATTGGGCTAGGCTTTGTTGGTTATATCGTAATAGGATAGGAAACTTTAGCGCGAAGTATCTAGGCGTAAAGGTTGAAGATATAGATGCAAGCAGTGTTAAAAGCGTAGGTGATACTCTAGCTACAGAAAACAAAGGAGCAAAAAGCACTCAGTGCCTAGTGACTTGCAGGCTTAAAGATGGACGTGAGCGATTTGGTTATTACAAAGAAATAAGATATGGCAAATCTAAGTTTTATTGCAGGATATATCTCGGGTGGAAGCTTCAAGATATATGTGGGATGAATGAAGAGAACAAAAACACATATCTTGAAGCAGATGATAAGAAGGTGCTTAAAAGTGTTTGGTGTGTAAATCCGTTTAAAATGGTTAAATAGCGAAGCCATCCATAAAGAATTTGGTGGCCATAGTTACCGTCTATTGACGACTGTATTTTTTATAAATTTTATCAAACAAAGGAGACACAATGCAAAAGTACATAGGAATGAAAGAGATCAAATCGATGCCAATGAGCCGTGGAGAATACAACAAACTACGTGGCTGGGAAGTACCTACGGATGAAAATCCAAATGATGATGGCTATCTCATAGAGTATGCTGATGGCAAGAAAAATCATCCAAATTTTGACGGATACATCTCGTGGTCGCCTAAAAATGTATTTGAAGCCACTTATCAAAACATCTCCGAAGGTTTTGATTTTGGCTCTGCAATACGTTTTTTAAAACAAGGTAAAAAGGTAGCTCGCAAAGGCTGGAATGGCAAAGGGATGTTTTTATTTTTAGTCAAAGGATCTAAATTTATCGCAAATCGCGAACCACTTTTATCTATCTTTGGTGAGGGGGAGGAGATTGATTATTGTTCTCACATCGATATGAAGACGGCTGACGATAAGGTTGTGCCGTGGCTTGCTAGCCAAACAGACGTTCTTACTACTGACTGGGTGCTAGTAGAATGAATTTCTTAATTGCAAATAAGCTTTGGTTGATCGTAATTGGTGGGTTAATGGGTGTAATGCTAGGACTTGGAGCTGAAATTTACAGTCTAAAAAATGGTATTAAAGACGCTAAGACTGAACTAAAGGAAGCACAAAACGAACTGGCGATAAAAGAGGCAATTAGTGCAGTTGTTAAAGCAAATCTCGAGGCGTGTAGCGCAAAAATCGAGTTGCAGAACGCTAAATTTAAAGAGCTTGAAATAAAAAAACCTGATGTAAAAAAGGCACAAGAAAAAGCTAGGAGCAAATTTGATGGTATCAAGCCACTGGTTACGCAAAGCTGCGAAGAGAAGCTGGAGCGTTGCGAAAGGATTTTTGATGAGCTGGCACGTTAAGATCACGCTTTTTCTTGTCGCTATATTTTCAGGCTGTGCAAGTAAAGAGCCACAAATCATTAAGCAAACAGAATATCAAGATGTATATATCACAGTATCTTGCATCGATAAAATGCCACAAAAACCAGAGCGAGACAGAAACGATCCAGATAATCAAAAAAAGATAGCAGAGTATTTTAAAGCCTGCGAAGATCTTCTAAAGCAATGTGTGCATGCAAATGTACCGCAATCTAGTGCATCGGTAGCAAAATGGGGAGAAAAAAATGAGCGAGATTAAGCTACTACCAAAAGCAAAAAGCAAAATTAGGCGCTGTTTGGTGCTGTTACTTGGTGGTTTATTTATGGTTGTGTTTAGTGTCGCCCTGTACCGCCTTTATAGCAATATTTTTTACAATAAAGAGATGAAGCTCACAGCTTTGGCCATCACTCAGGGTGTAGTAAATGTTCTATTGAGCCCGGCAAAGATAATTAGTATCTTTAGAGCATAGCCGTGGAATTACACTATTTGTTTTATGTATTAATCATAGGTTGCGCAGGCTCTATCACCGCTTTTATAAAAAATGGTGGTGGAGGCATAAAAATTTTACTCAAACGAACGTGGGATGGCTGTTTTAGTGCATATGTAGTTTATGAGATAGCTTACTTTTTTGCCAAGGATGAACACGTGAGTTTTGCAATTTGTGGTGTGGGTGCTTGGATGGGAAGTGAGGCGCTGATCTTTGTTAGAGACTTTGTATCAAGTAAGGCTGGAAGGAGATACGATGGCTATGACGACTACGGCGGAAATTTTAAACACGAGGAGTTTGGCGATGATAAGTAGTGAGATATTGCAAGGCATACAAGCACAGCGTACCAGATGCACCGTATGGAGTAGAGTTATGGGTTATCACCGTCCAGTAGAGGGCTTTAATATCAGTAAAAAAGGCGAGCATAAAGAGCGAGTATTTTTTGATGAAAATTTTAACACGTCAAAGCAATGTGTTAAAAAATCTTAAAAAAAAGATTAATACAAGGAGTGAATATGGCAGATTTTAACAACGCTTTTCAAATTTTAATGAGTTTAGAGTTTAGTCGCCCCGAAAAAGCTTTACACAAAAATCCTACCGAGCGTGAGTGGACATTTATGGGGATATATCAAAAGTATCATTCAGCCTGGAAAGGTTGGAATGAGATACTTGCTGCGTTAGCTTATGGTGGTGATATCGAAAAAATATCAAGGGTACTGTTTGATAACAAGGATCTTCGTGATGAAGTTTGGAAATTTTACAAGCAAATGTATTGGGATAGGATGAGACTAGGTGAAATTAATAGTCAGTTAAAGGCCAATGAAATGTTTATATTTGGCGTAAATGCCGACACAAAACCTGCCATAAGAGCTGCACAACGAATAGCTGGTGTAGTAGATGATGGCATAATGGGTGAGATAAGCTTGGCTGCTATAAATAAAGTAGATGAAGAGAAATTTGACAAAGAGTTTGATAGAGCGGAGCTTGAACACTATAACATGCTAATTAAACAAAATCCAAATTTAAGAGTCTATGCCAATGGCTGGAGAAGAAGGGCGGAGGCAGTATGACTATTGAAGAATTAGATGAAAAAATAAAAAAACAACAGACACAAATAGATGATCTAAAAAGTAAGGTTTTATCTTACGAGAGCTCATTTGGTGATATAAATAATGCCATAAATGCGCTATCTGGCAGGATAAGTGATATAGAAAATAACGGTATTAAGACGGCTGTTGGTGGTTTACAAGAAGAGGTTAATGTACAGAAGTTAAAAATAAACAAATTAGACAGAATAAGAAAGGGATTAGCATGAGCGCGATCAATTATAAAGATAATTTTGTAGAAAATTTTGAAGCAATTTTGGCAAGTAGTACTGGCGAGCGCTCGATATATCAAAAGGCTTTAGCTCATATAAAAAGCGAGTTTGATAACTTTCAGATAACAGATGATGCTAGGGCTAAATTTATAACCTCGCTTATGGCTGAGATGACGATCGCCTTTACAACAAAAGCAATGGATGCAGCCGGTGATGTTGCAACCAAGGCTTTAACGTTAGAAAAAGAGCTTGAAGCTTTGGAGCTCAAAAACCAAGGACTTAGAGATAGACTAGAGCTTGATAAACAAAATTTACAGATGCAAATAGAGCTTACAAAGGCTCAAACCGAAAAGACAAAGGCTGAAACTAAACTGGCCGAGGAGCAACAAGTAGCCATAAAAGAGCAGATAAATGACAATAGAATAATAAAAGCTGGCATGATGACTGGCGATTTTATGCAAAATGTTTCTAATGGAAATCTTAGTGTGCCTTCGGATATGTTTGAATATCTCTTTAATATAATCGATGAGATTATCAAAAGAGCTGGTATAAATATTAAAAAGGTAAAAAATTTTAATTTACCTAAAATAAAATGAGCAAAATGGCCCCAAAGGGGGCATTTCTGAGCGAGTAAAATGAGCCAGTTTATAGCCTTTGATGACGAACTAAACATAACAAACAAAGAGCCAGATGATCTCTTTAGCTATCTAGCTGGCGGAGAACTTTATGCTAATACCTTTGCTGCCGGTGCTGCTTATGCAATCGGCAGGACTTCTAATATAAATTACACTTCTATCTTTTTACCTTTTTTTGTAGATAAGATCTCGTCTATGATGGAGCTTAATGAGGATTTTGTTGAGTTTGCTCTGATGCCTATGCAAATAATCTTTTATAAAACAGCCGATGAAAAGAGGCGAGAGAAAGAGATATATGATGAGATAAGCGAAGATACTGAAAAGATAATAAAGCTGGCCAATAGGCTACACGAAAAAAGCGGTGGTAAGATGGGTTTTTCTATGGATGGTGGATCTATTAGTCAAAGAACTACCACTGATGGAAATTTCCTTAGAGGGTTGGTAGAACAAAGGCAAAAGGGCTTTTTTAAACAGACTTTGCAAAACATAGCATATGCTAAATTTGGAGTTGTTGGTGCGATAGTTGCCGGATGGGCTTATGATGGCAAAGTAAGTGGTGCTGTTGTAGCAGATGTCGTAAGCCAAGTCTCAACTGCAAAAATTGCAGATGTAGCTGCAGGACTTTTAGGTAAAGCTCTAGGACTGCAAGCCGGATTTGCTACGCTAGGGCTTAGCATGGTGTTGGGGTCTATTTTAAATGAAGCCTTTGAAGTAGCTAGTGGACTTGATATAAGCTATGGTTTTGGTGGTGATATAGCAGGATTTAATGAGATAGGTCATGGGATATATGAAGCACCTTTATCTTTTTTGGATGGAGTAAAATCTATGTTTGGTGGTGTACCAACAAAAGATTTGGCATATGATAAAGAGAGCTATCAAAGAACTGGGCAGATAGCTGGCATAAAAACTAAATTTGGAATGTATATAGGTCAGGTTGGCGACAATCTAGTAAGCGGTAAAGAAAAGGGACTAAACAAGAAAGAAAGAGATAGTGCTTTGGGTATGGCTAGGAGTATGGCCAGGGATCTTGATAAAGCTTCAAAGATGAGTCGTAGCGACAAGAGTAGACAAAGGCAAGCTGAGAAACATGGTAGTTCTAGTGGTAGCTCTTCAGGTATGAGTCGTAGTGAAAAAAGTAGACAAAGACAGGCAGAAAAACATGGCAATGCTGGTAGAAATAGCTCGCATGATAGAAACGGCGCTGGTAGAAATAGTGCTAGTGGTGGAGCTATGGCATAGTAAAAATATATGTTTTTTAGGAAATGTCCTAGTAATAATATCATTAAAAAAAGGAGCTAAGAAATGTGGGATTTTTTAAAAAATTTAGGATCTAAGGCTAGCGAAAATGCTGATGGGTTAAAGGCCTTTGGATCGCTTCTTGGTGCTGGTGCTGGGATATGGAGTGCAGTAGAGCAAGGCAGGCAGGCTAAAAAGCAAAATGATCTAGCTATGAAAAACTACAATCTAAATTTGCAAATTTTAAAAGATGAGAAAGCACGCCAAAAGCAGATGCAGCAAAATTTAGAGCAAGGTTGGGCTAGATCAGCAGCTAGCATGAGTGATAAGGAAGAAGAGGAGAAAAAGAAGAATGGGCTACTTTAATATAGAGTTTTTAAGACGTCCAGAATTAAGTCCGCTAAGTCCTAAGGCTGGGTATGCTGCAGCTCTTGGTGCTGTTGCAAATGGTATAAAAGATGTGGGAGATATAGGGCTAAATCGCCAAAAGATAGATGATGAAAATAAGAGATATCAAGAGGAAAAGCTCTTTAGAAACGATGAGCTAAATTTTAGAAAAAACTCACATGCGGATACAATGAAAGCTAGAGGTGATGAGCTAGCGTATCAAAAAGACAAAGACGAAAAAGACCGTATCTTTAATGAGAAAAAGCTAAGTATAGATGAGCTAAGAGCAAATAGAGATAGGGCTGTAGACTGGGCTAGGGCTAATACTCAAGCTAACTATTACAATACGCTTGCTATGGAGCGTGCCGATAGAATAGAACAGCAAAAACAAGAAGATGCTGCTAATGTAGCGGCTTTTAGACAATTTTTCCCAAATGAGACAAAGGGTAAGAGCGATGCAGAGGTTTTGGCCATAGGAAATATAATGCAGCGTTTTAGTAAAAATAAGACCGCCACAAGCGATGATGACTGGGTGAAAGTAAACGCGGCTACATATAACGAATATGCGCACCTTGGCGTGGCAAGAAATACTAAAGATGGATATTATCTTAATAAAAATTTTGTAGATGAACTAACAAGAGAATCGTCTGCTAGAAGTGAGGCAAAAGGCAACCAAGCCGAATATAAAGATAGACAAAAAGACTTATCAAAGAAAAAGCCATTTATTTTTGGTGATGATGGAGAGATGTAAATGGCTATTGCCATACGTGAATATTTGGGCGATGAAAAGATAGCACAATTAGAAAGCATGGGCTTTTTGCCAAGCTTGATCACAGATATGGCTAAACGTCAGTATGCTGCTGATAAGCAAGCCAAAAGAAAGGAACTTTCAGATGTTGGCTTGGATGGAAAACTAGTTCAAAGTGTAATGCGTGGAGATATCAATGAGGAAGAGGCTAGAAATGCACAAAAATTTGAAGATTTTGGCTCAAAAAGACATGGCTGGGGTCTAGGTGCTGCTAAGACACTCACAGGTATTGCCAATACTGTTGAGCGTGTAGGTGATTTTGTAAATCCATTTTATGAAGGTAAACATGACGAAAATGGAAATTATACCTATCAAAATAGCATAGAACAAGCTCTGCGCCCTAAGATACAAAATGCCCAAAAGTTGCGAGATGATTATGAAAAGGCAACTGGCGAGACGTCATGGGGTAGCCGTTTAGCCGAAATAGGCACGGAGATGGTTGGCGATCCTGTAAATTTTATAGGTGGAGCTGGACTACTTAGCAAAGGCAGCAAGCTAGCTCAGTTTGGCAAAAAGACCTTATTTTTCGCAGGTACTGGTGCAGCAAGCGGTGGTGTAATGGCTCTTGGTGAAGGTAAAAACGATGAAGAGACATTGAAAAATATAGGCTACGGTGTAGCCGGTGGTTTTGTTTTAGGACACGCGATAGATCAAGGCATCCAAGGTATAAGTAAGCTCATAACAAAGCGTCAAGCAAGTAGGGCGGCAAATGAAGCTGATGCAATAGACAATGCTCAAAATAGCGAGTTTTTAGATGGCGTAAATAGTGCCAGTGGAGATAGTGTGGGCGCTGAGTTAAAAGAGGCTCAGACAATGACTGCTAGGGATTTTGCCACAAAAGAGGCTGGGCTTGATGAAGTTACAGCTAAAAAAGTAGTAAAAGAAGCTATGCAAGGCAAAGAAAAAAGCGATTGGACGGACGCAGACACTTATGCAGATATAGCTAAATTTAAAAACTTTGAGATCCAAAGAGACTATGCTAAAGCTTATAGTGAAAGGATACAAACCGCACAAGCTAGTATAAACAACGCCAGGGAGCAATCGGCCATAAGATATGCAGATACGCAAAAAGCTATTAATGAATATCAAAAACAAGGTATGTCACCAAGTGCTGCACGAGAGCTAATCAATGCTAAATTTAAGCCAAGTGCAGATGAAATAAACTACACTAGGGCATATAATGACGGAGTTGATGTTGATGCTAGACTTGCAGGACAGGGGATATTTTATGCACTTGAAAAAGATATTGCAACACAGACCTATACTCCGGAAATTTACGCTGTAAGATTAAAACAAAGAGGATTTAGTGATGAGAGTGTGCAGGCTTTTACGCAGGCATACGTAAGCAAGGATATAAATATCGCTAAAGACTATGCAAATTCAAAAGTAGCTGATGCGTATGAGAATAAAATTCAAAGAGAAGTAGCTAACGAGATCAGAGATAGAGATGAAGTAGGGGGCGGTTTTGTCAATGAAGAAGCAAAAAATAACGGATTATCAGATAGCGTTTCTGATATCGGCGATAATGCAAGCCGAACAGGAGAACGACAAGCAAGCGATGAGCAAATACTACGCCAAGGCGGACGCAATACTTCAAGCGCTAGCCAGACAAAGCGGACAGCCCAGAGCGATGAGCAAATGGAGCAGCGACCAGCCTTTAAAACAGATGGCGATACTGATGCCACAGCTGCAAGCAAGCAAATGGTGGAAGAACAAGGAAGCGGCGATAATGAGATAAGAGGGTATGTAGGGCAAACGCAAGAAGAGTATAAAAAGCTTGCAAATGAATATGATATTGATAAATTCTTAAGCGACAGAGAAAATGTATTATCTAAAGATGCAAGGCATGGAAAAAGCAGGATAACTGACAGAACCATTGAAAGCAACGACGGAGTTGGCGGCTGGGAGTATAAGCTAACTCCAGCAGGTTATGAAAAAAATTATAAGGCTGATTTTTTAACTACAAAAGCTGACGTCGCAAAGATAAGAGCTGGCAAGATGGATGAGGCTACTTTTAATAAACTAAAATCTGATCTTGAAAGCAGTGATGCACTAGGCTATGAGTATAAAAAAAGGAGTGAATATGCTGATATGGAAGACTTTGAGCGAGAATTTGGAAGCTTATATAATCCAAAAGGTGGCAAAAATATCAATGCTAACTCTCATATAGCAAGTGGTTTGGTTGCCGGCACGCTAAATTCTATCGATGAAGATGGAAATTTTAATCCAAATAGATTTGCAGCTGGATTTTTAGCAGGGTTAGCCAGTAGTAAAGCAGTTGCAATAACTACAAGAAAAATGACACCACAGCTTTATAATAAGATATTAGGCGTAGCTAAAAAGATGCCACAAATGGCAAAAGGTAATCCTAAACTTCTAGGCAAGCTTTATGCAAACGGCAAGGACGTAAGCTTAAATTCTTTTGCTGGAGAAAAGGCGATCACGGCAAACGTCGGCAAACTAGATCAAGCTAAAGCAATGCTAGAAAAGGGCGCGGACGAGGTAGAAACTTGGCAAAAGACGGGGTGGTTTAAGGATAAAGACGGTGCTTGGAAATTTGAGATAGGAGACAGCAAGGCAAGGCTAAATCCAAATTTTAAAAGTGGCGGAAAGCTAGGTGAGCTACTAGAGCATGAAGAGCTATTTAAAGCATATCCGGAGCTAGAGGATATTAGCGTTAAAAAGATAAGCAATGATATACCAAAAGAGGCTTCTTTAAGCACAAAAGACGTGGCACAAAGAGAGAAGCGGGGGATATATAATGTAGCTTATAATGATAAGAGTGCTACTTTGGTAAGGCGTGATCTAGAAAAGATAGATGATGCTTTGATGTTTGAAAAGGGTTCTAGCAAAAAAGGCGGAGCGATACATATAAAAAAACATTTAGAACCAGAGGCACAAGGTGCAATAACACAAAGTGAGCTTTTAAATATCGGTAAAAATATAAGAGAGTATCTGCAAAAATATAAGGAGCCTTTTATAGACGAACATGGCGGTAGAATCTATGAATGGGCTAATAAAGGAGGTGTGAAATTTAGAGTTGTGGTATATGAAAAACAGATGGGATCTCCGCATCCCATCCAGAGACGATTATATCCTTCTACTCTAATAGAAATCTTAAAAAACCTATGGAGTTTCGCAATCCAGAGGTTAAATATGACGTAAATTTGAGGCAGTGGCACAAGGATAGCGCGCCGATTACCAAAAACGCTGACGGAAGTCCGAAGACGTTTTATCACGGAAGCAAAGCTAAAGATATAACGGAGTTTAAAGACGAGTTTGATAAAAGCGGCTACGGGTTTTGGTTCAATCAAAGCAAAAGCGCGGCGGTCGAATTTAAACAAGACGGTAAAATTTATCAAGTTTATCTCAACGTCAAAAACCCTATCGATCTATCTTTCCCATATAGCCGAAAAGCTAAAAATTTGCTAGACGAAGCCGAGAAGCTCGGGATAGATACCGAACTTTATCCCGAAAGTCAAAGCAGAGCTTTTAAAAAGTTTTTAGAGCAAAAAGGATATGACGGGATAGTAATGGACGATTTGGATGGAGCGGCTAAGTATCCGCACGTTATAGTTTTTCATAGTAATCAAATCAAGCACGTAAAAAACGACGGAAACTTTAGCGATAGCCCGAATATTTACAAATCGGGAGCGGAAGGATATTATGATCCGGCGCGTAACGAAATAGGGCTAAGCGATCTCGGCGACAAATCGACGCTCATGCACGAAGTGCAGCATGCTATCCAGGAGGTAGAGGATTTTGCTAGGGGGTCTAGCGCAAAAAACGAGAGCTACCGTCTAAGCCACGGAGAAGCAGAAGCTAGAAACGTGCAAAATAGGTTAAATTTAGACGGTAAGGCGCACCCGCACGAAACCTTTGACGTAAATCCAAATGAGACGATCGTAAGCAAAGAGGGCATGATAAATTTAAGCAAAGAGCTTGAGAAAAAGTATATTTTAAAGGACGGAAGTATCAATGAAGCTGCCGTAAGAAAAGAGGCAGAGCCATTTATAGAAAAAGAGTACAGCCTAGAAAATTTCAAAGCTGAGTTTCCAAATGGCAAGGTAGATACGCCGATAGGGGAAGTTAATATAAGTTCTTTTCAGCTTAAAAAACTTGAATTAAAAGGTCGTGAAAAATACCTGGGGCTAATAAAACCAACTCTTGAAAGACCCGCATTTGTAGTGGACTTTGAAGATACTACGTTTTTCTTTAAACCTTTTAGGGATAAAGACGGCGTCGTTAAATTCGCTTCGGTTATCAAAGAAAGAGACGGCGGGCTAGACGTAACTTCTAATTATCCTATGGCGAATAGAAAATTTGAGCTAATAACAAGAGAGGGTAAAATAAGATATGTCCAAGGCTCTGCGGCTAAAAGCCCAATAGAACACTCCTTGGACAATAACGTCCGAAGCTCTGGTGATATAAAATCCTTAGAACACTCTTCAGACGGTAAGGACATTATACAGCAAAACGAGGAAAAAGTCTATTACAGCCGTAAGATAGAAGAGATAAAGCGAGAGCATCCAAACGTTGAAAAAGAGCTAGACGAGAGTATAGTGGCGATGAAAAAAGAGAGCTTTAACGACTCAAATTTTAAAGATGATCTGATAAGTAAATTTGATAAAAAAGAGATAGCTACTAGAGAGCTTGGTAAAAGCGTAAATTTAAACAATAAACAGCTAACCATCCTAAGAAATGATATAAAAAACGCAGACTTTAAAGTAATTAGCGATAGTAAAATTTACTTTGACAAGATAGGTAAAGATGGAGATAAAAAGAGATTTTTTATAGATATAGCAGAAGATGGAAAGATAAGAATAGATGCATACGCAAAGTCTCAAATAGATAGTATACCTATAAAAGAGAATGCACTTCAGGAGTTAGCTGGCGTAGGAGATAGAGTAAGGCTAAAAAATATGAGCTTTGAAGTAAAGGCAGCATACTTTAACGAGCTAGATCCTATCAAAAAAGAGGCGATACTAAAGACTGCCGAGCTAAACAAGCTAAAAAAAGCAGCTCAGAGTGGAGACAAGGTGGCTGTAGCTAAATTTGAAGAGTTTAAAGCTAAAAACCTAGACAAAGATGGAAATATAAAAGACGGATTGAGGTTGTGCTAATGAGTGAAAAATGTCCATTAAAAGAGATCCAAGAAAGATCAAGTAAGCTGCTAGACCGTTGGGCGCTAAAGGTTGATGATGTCTTTGATAAGGCAAGCCTTGGGCTTGATAAGGCTGCAAAGTGGACTGATGAAAACATACCATTTGCTGGCAAGTTATTGGATATTAGAGAGCATGCTAAAGATATAGACGATCTGCTAGGAGAATATCATAGAACAACAGCTGCCATATATACACAAGCTGGCCAGTTTAAAGAGTATCTTGGCAAACTAAGTTTTGGCAATAGAAAGGCGATGTTTAAGGCACTTGATGGCGAGATGGATCCAGGAGAGCTGCCGGAATATGTAAGGCCACTGTATGAAAAGGTGCGTAAGACTATCGATGACGGCGCGCAGGCTCTAGTGGATGCTGGAGCACTAGAGTCAAAAAACGTCATCAAAGACTACGTAAAACACTACTATAAAAAGCACATGGATGAAGCAAAGGAAAATAGCCGTATCGCAAAGGCGCTAAGGCAAAGCAAATTTTTTGCTAGAAAACAGATGAGCTGGGAGCAAAAGCAACTGCGCGAGATAGAGGACGATGCAGCCTTTGCTGTCACAAACACTATTTTAGAGCAAAAAAAGCAGCTCCTTAAGGCTCAGACGTTAAAGCTTTTTGCAGATAAATTTGCTAAAGACGCGCCGCCTGAAGGTGTTGATGGGCTAAAATGGGTAAAGATGAGCGATGAAAGTGCAGGCGGAGGTATAAAGAAGTATGGAGCGCTAGCTGGCAAATATGTTCCAGAAGATGTCGCCAATGCTCTAGCAGAGGCTGAAATGTTAGGTCGAGAGATGGCGAAATTTAACGGCTCATACTTTAAACTAATCGACCATATCAAGGTAAACGTAACGGTAAAAAATCCTTTTACACATCTTTACAACTTTGGCTCGAATATGGCGCTGGCGTTTTTGCATGGAGATTTTAATGAAGCAATTAAAACTACGGCCGCATGGATGAGAAGGGATAAACAGTTTAAAAAGTGGGAGAATCTCGCTAACTCGCTAGGGCTTGATAGTCATCTAAACGATCTCGAAGGTCTGGTAAAGCCTTTGCAAAGCGAATCAAAAGGCAATATCTTAACCAAGGCGTTAAAAGAAGCGTATATGGCCGAGGGTAGCTGGAGTGGCGAGAAAGCTAGATATCTATACTCGATGGAGGATAAGGTATTTAAAATAGCTAGGTTTAAGAAAAATCTTGAGATGATCGCCAAAGATAGAGGCTTTAACGTAAATGACTTTAGCAAATTTAGTGCAGATGAGCTAAAGGCTGCGATGAAAGATGCGCAGTATTCATATGTTGATTATTCTACTCACTTCAATGGCACTCTAAAAATGCTTGATAAAACGGGGGTTCAGCCATTTTTACACTATGCTGTAAAATCAACTCCGATGGTGGTAAAGGCTGCATTAAAGCGTCCGGATAGATTTTTGATGATGCAAGCCGTGCTGGCTTATGGTGGTGGCAGTGCATGGCTGGGTGCTGATAATGAGCGAGATAACCTAGCAAAGCCGGAGTGGGCCGAAAGTGGCGTGTTGCCAAACTTGGTAGGTGTAAAAAGCTGGATGAGAGTTGGTAATACAAACTGGTATTTTAACTCTGGGCGTTTGGTGCCTGGCTTTAGATTTGATGGATTTGACAAACTAGAGTTTAATGGAGGCTTTGTTGGAGGAGCTATAAATATAGCAAGTGGTAAAAGTACGCTAGGCTATAAGATAGAAAGTGATGATGATCCTAATGCTGTAAAGATGACAAAAAGGTTGCTAGAGCTAACAAAAAGCTACTTCCCGCCAATCTCTCCTCTTGGCCGCTATGGACAGCAGCTAGGAGCGCAGGGGGTAGCCAATATCACTGGAGCAGATATCGCACCAAAAGACTATAACAAAGATGAGCTAGGGTTTGGTGGGATAATGGCAAGGGGCGTTGGTGTAAGAAGGTTTAATAAAGAAAAAGAGTACGGCAAGGAGCTAAAAAAGGCTCTCAAGGAGTACGAGCAGTTCGTGCCAATTAGAGTGCCCAACTCTAAAGACACCGAAAAGGTAGAAAAAGCCAAAGTTCATAACGAAAAGATCGCAAAACTAAGCGTAGCGGAACTGCGCGAGGCTAAGGCGAGGGCGGAGGCTAAATTTAAGCGTATAAAAGAGGCTGCAAGTGCTGATGGTGTGAAGCTGAACATCGAGCTACTAAAACAAAGCAAACAGGGCGGAGGAGCTTTTGGAATTTCTAAAATCAAATTTCCAGATTAAAGGGTGCTCCTTTACTTTTAATAAGATTTCGGTTATAATTAACCTACAATTCACCGGGGGCGCTTTAAAGCCCTCACTCAAGATATCCCTTTAAATCTTCATTAAAACAGCATAAAATATCATCTATAAAAAGCTTTAAATTTTCAGGGTCTATACCTACTACTATGCCATCTAAGTTGGTCGATATACGCGGTGTGCCATCGGTATTTAGCTTATATAGATTTTCCCAATGTAAAGCCCTATTCCTAATGGTCAGAAGTAGCGAATAACATATCTTTACTTTTTTATAATTTAGCATAGTGCTTTTGCTTTGTCGATTAAATTTAGAGTATTTTGATAAATTTAATCCACGTAGATCGAGTAGATCGTTGTGTATTTTGTTTTGGTCTATCACTCTACACCAATAACCAAATGTTTGGCGTGATATGAAAACGCTATCCATGTTTCCTAAAATTTGTGCTGTTTTATTTCTAGTAATGATTTCGATGATGCCAAGTTTTGGTGCTAGCTGGCCAATAAGCAGTAGATTTGCTCTATGCTCATCATCACTAGTGTATGCTTTTAGTCTATCTTCTGAAAAAAGCTCATTAAGCTCTTTGGACTGCATGTTTAACCTTTGTCTTTTATTATTCTGCAATTTTATCAATTTTTTATTCAAACTGATTCGACCTGTGTTTAGGCTAAGGTTTGTCTGTCTCAATTACCAGGATGTTGGCAAAGATTATCATAGTGGTGATTGCAAGCAAGTGGCGGTGCGGGGCCGGTTTTTCACTTAGGAGCGGTGGCGTAAGTTCGAACACCAATAACGTCCAAAGCAAGTAATGAGATGGCTTGTCGGGGTGGGGTGAGTGTGTGAGTTTTTGAGAGTAATCCCAGCCCATTTTTGCATATTTGGTGGTTTTTGGTGTGGATTTGACCTGCTTTGTGGTTTTTTGATGTGTGGTTGGCGTGGATTTGGCTTGTTTTGCAGTTTTTTGGTGCACAAGCCGCCGCTGTTTTTGATGTATGGCGTCTATTTTGGCCGGATATTTACTGAGTAAAAAAATAAAATTTGCACGCTGGCCGTTGTCTATTTTTTTATTTTTTTTGACAAAAACGGCTTAAGGTTAGTTTGGCAAAAATGGTCAAAAAATGGTATGAAAATTTATTCATGAAAATTATACTTTTCAATACTAAAAATAAAAGAGTGCCTAAAATACGGCTTTTACGTGTAGTAAAGAAAAGTGCTTTAAGGTTAGAGCGAGCAAATTTGGCTAATTTTTAATAAAAAATGGCGATTTTGTTTAAGGTTAGAGTAGCTTTTTGAAAGATAGATTAGTTGTATTTTTTAAGCTTTGTGGTTATTTGTAGTGCGATTTTATAGCGTGAGCGAGCAAAAACTCAACTGTCAAAATTTCTTTTACAGTTCCGGTTGTATGGTTTGATAGCGTGATGATGCGGAATGCTTGGGCATGTGAGCTTTGGACGAAATGTGTGGGAATTTGTGGATTGTTTTTCGCTTGTGGTTAGGACATTACGAAAAATTACGAGACAATTAATGTGCCTAGTGGTCTTTGTGTGGCGTGCTAGCTATGTTGGCTTGGCTGGCGTGTGTGCATTGGTTGGTTTTGTGTGTGAGCTGCTTACTAGATCAAAGCTGGTCATAAAATCTTTGATAGGGGGGCTATGAACCCACTTGGCCTGCGCCATACAATACTACAGCCACACTAAAAATTTTAAAATTTTCAAACTTTTTTCATATTGTGAGCGGTTAAAATGGCGACAATATCCAAAAACGCACTTTAATCTAATCTGCTTATAAAAAAATAAGTAAAAATTTCTTTGGTAAGCCAGCCGCTTTGCCGCGCTAGCGTTGGAGCTTGCGAGTAAGGCGGTTGCGCTAAATTTTTAGCGATCGTAACTAAACGCTCTTGTAGGCGTTTTAGTAGCATCAAAAAAAGATATTTTTGATAAAATTTATAGGGTGCGGCGAGTTCGCCGCTTAGTTTTATGATGTTTTATTTGGATTATAGGCTTGTACCCTGCGCAACCGCTAGCAAAAGAGTATTTGGATAGCTAGCCTTGGGTCTTGGACTTTTTAGCATAATCATAGGCTATCATCACAAACTATAGTAACTGCACCTATGGTTAAAATCGCATTCATGCTTGTCCTTTTCTTATTATTTTAGCCAAAGTCCTTTAAACCCTAGGTGATGAGACTGCTGACGCCTCAAGAAAAGCCATGATCTCACTTGTAGAATAAAGTACATTCTTACGAGTAACTGCGTATTTTCTAAATTTACCATCTCTGACGTAGCGCCACAAGGTTACGGCATTGCACTTTAAAAGCTCGCAAGCTTGTTTAGTTGTGATAGGATCTGTTATAGGTAAAAGTGGTGTCATTTTTTATCCTTTTTAAATATTTTCAATGTAAAAATACGCTAGGTTTTGGCTGTCCTCGGCTTCCTTGCTGTATTTTGTGTCGTAACTTTTATTTAGAATATACGCTATCTTATCTTTATTGCAAGCGTAAAATTCTGCTAGGATGGGTGCTAGTCTCTGCCCTTTACGGTTGTTTGGTGCAAATTTTAGATAGAGCAAATCACAAGCAAGTTGCGGTGCTGTCGTGCTAAAATCATTTTTGCAAACCCTAGCCTTGTTATCGAGTGCTGCTATTTGCAGGTCTATGCGTTTTTGAAATTCATAATAATGCTTAACAATGGGCGTCATTACATCGAGCAAATCTGTTATAAATTTGCTCGCCTTTTTATTGATGAAAAGCCCAAGATCTTCTGAGCTGTCCATCTTTAAAAATGAGTAAGCCATCACAAAGATGGCTGCGTCTTTTAACTCGTTTGTAGTCATTTATTATCCTATATCTCGATCGCCCCAAACAGCGCGCCCGGGTCGAAAACCCTATAGCCGTTTAGCAAAGCGTGATTCATCTCCATCAAAATGCCTTTTGAGCTTTGAATGATGTCTGGATCACAAGTTTTTTCACTAGGCACAAATATCGCTCCACAACTATCAAGCTGTTTTAGGCAAATTTTCATGACTTCGTTATAGCTTAAATTTCTATAGGCTGAGTTGTTTAGCACTGGACTAAATAATTCATATCGCTCATCGCCGTTAAAATACTCGTTGGCTTCTGCTAGTGCCTTGATTGCCACCTCTCTTGCCTTTTTCTTATCGTCCCCAAATACCGAGTAAGGACTACAAACGTAAATTTTAATTATTTCCATATTGTTTCCTTAAAATGGTATCTCTTGATCATCTGCACAAAAACCGGTGTTTGTTTCTTCGCTAAGCGGTATATATTGTTGCACGCTGCGTCTAGGTGCGTTCCAAACGACATCATATAGCACACCATCTTTAGCATTCTCGCCAGCGTTAAAAAGAGCTATATATACTTTATAGCCTGGCACTGCCGGTGTTTCTATGAAACCGCTTAAATAGCTTTTTGTACCATCTTTGCTCTGCCTATTCCATAGTGCGCCTATTATCTGTCTGCCACCTTCATAGCCTTTGGTCTTTTGAAGCGCAAGGTGAAAGCCTAAAAAGTCTTGATTTTCAGTACTCGTGTTTAGCATCACAACCTCTATGGGTCTTAAAAATGGGATTACTATAACCCCGCCAATATATCCGATATCTACGCCATCAGCATTTTTATAGCTCTTGCGTTTAAAATATCCTACATTCATCTTTTTTCCTTTATAAATTTGCTAAATTTTGAAATACTGCTAAAACAAAAACCAAGATAAAAGCTAGTATAAGTCTAAGAGCTAGCTTTTTCATCTTGCACCTCTGCGTCAATGACATCATCCTCGAACTCAACCTTAATTCCATTTAAACGAGATAAAATTTGCTGAGCTGATACGGCCTCTGGCGGCATGATAGCTAGACGGTCTAGCATCTTGTCACTTCTGCCAGCCGATAGCGTAGAGATAAATTTTGCTCTCTCAAAGTCCTCTGCGCTAACTGCACCAGTTTCTCTTTGTCTAGCTACGATACGTTTTGCCTCACCCTCCATGATCTCATAGCTAGCAGCTAGCAAAACATTGTTTCGCTCGATATCAACCTTGGTGTTTTTAACTACAGTTTCCAAGCTTGATCTTTGAAGCAAATTTCTAGTTTGCTTATCCTCGCTCATGGCTAGAGTTACTTTGTTTTGTAGGGCTTGTATCCAGTTAAAATCCTTTTTCCAGCGATTTATTGAGCTGCTTGATCCTTTTAGCCCTAGAGCTTCAAGCTTTGAAGCTAGCTGCTCCTCGCTAATAGGCTTATAATCGCTCTCAAACGTCGCACTTTCGAGATATATCTCAAAAGCCTTTTGCTGCGTTTCGTTCATCTGCTTCATCTATTTTCCTTTTTTGGCTCGCTTGGCTCATGTGGCTCATAATCACTAAAAAATAGTGAGCCACCCCAAACCCCTAAAATACGTAATTTTATAATTTCTTTGGCTCATAAGTTTAAACTTCTTGAGCCAACAGTTAAATACGATTTTATCGGTATTTAATAGCTTAAGATTTCTCTTTGGCTCATCATTTTTTATATATATAGCTATGAAAAAAATTTTTAAAAATAAAAAAATAATTTCAAACCAATATAGGGGCAAAAATGGCGAGATTGTGAGCCAACAGCACGCCAAGCCCCATAAAAACGGCTTTTTGCTGGCTCAAGAAAAATAAAAATCGTGAGCCAGAAGCGAGCCACCCAGATGTAAAACATCTATCAAACGCCCTAAAATAGGACGCTTTGTAGATATTTTTAGTTAAAATCATCGTGAGCCACAAGAAAAGATTAGTTTTCATCGGCTTTTGCTCCATTGGCTTGATAGTGGTTTATCTGGTTTATGATAAGTTCGCCACCGTTTTCTATCCTTACACTATCAAAGTCGAGATTGTCGCTGCTTACCTTAAAACCAAAGAAACACCTTGGTCTATCGCCTACTCCAATATAGTTTGCTGATATACGTTTTTGGCCATAAGAGCAGCTTATACCAGCAAGGGTTAGTTCATCACGTAGGGCTTGAACAAAGTTCTTTTGTGCGATAGGCTTACCGCCTTTGTCGTTCATGTATGCTAGATAAACCTTATAAAGTGCACTGACGGCACAAAATAGTCGGCATCTGCAATAATCGCATCTTTAACAAAGGTACGAAGCGGATTTACGCTATCTTTATACTCTTCAAGCTCAGTTTGCATGCGTTTAGAGCGAGTAAATTTATTCTGAACAATAAGGCGTTTTAGTCCTTCAAGAGCTAGATTAAATATACCTCCTAGCTCATCATTAAAGCGATCACTAAGGCCTCTTATTTTCTGATTATCTTTTACTTCTTTATCAAACACAATAAGCAACATTCGTCTAAAAACGCCATTATCTATGCCACTTTTTGGCTTTTCATTGCCAGCAAATGCTAGCTTTGGCTTCTCATTTGGAAGCAGAGAGTAGGGCTCTTCGTTTTTTGGGTTTATAGTTATCGCATCTTTTGTGCTGACGATAGCTTTTAGATTGGCTAGTTGCCCTTTGTCGGTGCCGTTTTTGTCGATCTCAGAACCAATGTTTAAGAGCTTGTTTGTAAGTGCGCAAAGCTGATGCCCTTCAAATTGTTGAAGCTGAAGTGATGAGACGTTGTCTTCGCCAAAAAAGTTTCTGATGGTGTCTAATATAACGCTCTTGCCGTTTGCGCCACTTTTACCGTATAAAAACAAAAAGCTTTCAAACTCATGGCTAGGAATAAAGCAATAGCCAATAAACTCCATAAGTGTTTTTATGTCGTCTTCATCACTCATAATATCGCGTAAGAATTTGTTCCACTTTGGACACTTGGCCGAAGGATCGTAGTTAAATTTTAAAATATTTGTAGCAGCATCTTTATAGTCGTGCTTTTTCTTAAATGTAATAATGCCATTTTTACTAATAAAAATCGTACCATTTAATAAATTTATGACACGGCGAGATTCGTGAGATTTTATCTCGTCTAGATCTAATGATAAGCTGGTTAGATCCTCGACTATCTTATTGACGTTTTCGCGGCTTTGTTTTTTCTTGTCCACATATGCAGCAGCCATCCAATGAGAGTGAATAAATTTGGCCAATGCATTTGTATCTATCTGCATGAAATGATTACTTGCCCAAACGTGCAAATTCTTTTTATACTCACCCAGGCGGTAGCCTAGTTTTAAAAAAGTCTGATTTAGACTTGATACCATATCTGTAATATGCGTTTGATGATAGTTTGTACGCATGGTTTTATTTATGCGGAAAGCATCGCTAAAAGCTTTTGAAAAACGTTCGAAATTTTGCTCCTCTTGTTCGGTTAAAAGGAAACTTTGGATATAAGCTTTCTTAAATTCCTCATATCTCTCGCCCATTTTTCTTTCTAGCTCTTTTGCATAATTTAGCACTTCATCGACATACTTATCGTCAAGTTCGCCTTTTACTGGAAAGATATTTATAAAATTACCTTCTTCATCTCTTGCCAGTATCTCGGCCTTGATTTGGCGAAATTCTTTTATAGGCAGGTTTTGTTTAAATTTATCTAGCTTTGCCGAAAGATTTGGGAAGTATTCGCAAATCTCGTCAATAACGACGTTTGTTGGTTCAAAGCAGCTAAAAGCTACTACTTCAAGTGGGCTAGCATTTTGAAATTTAAAGGCGTGATCATAGAGATAATCGCTAATATCATAGCCTTTTGAAAAGTTTTTGCCGATCATATAAAATAGCACTATTCGTACGCTTCTAGCTACATCTTTGATCTCGTAAAATTTCTTTATTGCATTTTCATATCCGGCTTCATCATGATCAAACCAGATAAATACATGCTTGTCTCTTAGAAGTTCTTTGTATTCTTCCCAGCTAGCAGTTACGCCACCAAGCGTCAAGGCACAAACATTAAAACATATCAAATTTAATGCGTCTTTCTCGCCTTCACAAATGACTACACTACTACCTTTATAATCATTGTAAAAATTTAGAGGGAAAGGACTAGCGTGTGCACCACTTTCTCCTATCCACTTTCCAGGCATTCTCTCGCTTGTTAGCTCGCCCTTATGTGTGTCATAGGCAAATTTCTCTCTATATTTGATATTTATAGGTGCGCCGTTAGCGTCTCTTATGATGATCGCTAGGCTTTTATGCTCGAAGCTATAACCGATAAGTTCGCGGCTATATGAATCAAAGTTATTGATTTGTATTGGGAATAGTGCTGAAATTTGATCTTTGATAAGATCGTAATTTTTAAGCTTATTTTCCACAAGTTGCGGAGCTATCTTGGCCAAACGAGCTTTAAGTGCGACTTCTTTTTTTGCTCTTTGCTCAGCTTCTTTTTTTATGCGTGCTTCGTTTTCAGCTTTTATCAGTGCTTGATGTTCTTCATAGGCCTTTTTCTCTTCCTCGCTCATCTCTTTTGCATTGATCGTATTTGGTATACCAAAATGATCGCAAACTTTTTTAGCAGCTTGAAGTGGAGAGATATGCTCTTTAAGCTCAACAAATTTTGTTATGTCCCCACTGGCATTGCACGCAAAGCATTTGAAAAATGCACCATTAGAATCAGAATTGATGCCAAGACTAGGTGTATTATGACCATGATCATGAAACGGACAAAAAGCATTTCCGCTTTTAAACTCTATGCCATAAACACTTTGCACAAAATCTTTAAAATCGTGCTTAGATATTGTTTGTTTTATAGTTTGAAAAATGTTATCACTCATCACTTTGCCTATCTAGCCAGTTTAAATTGTTTGATGCTAGCTTTTTGAATTTGCTTAAATATCATCTTTATAATGTTGACACTCATCGCATTTCCTGCTTGCTTGTAGGTTTGCGTATCGCTCACTACGATTTTGAAGCTCTCAGGAAATCCTTGCAAACGTAGACACTCTCTAGGGGTTAGCTTGCGTATGCGCGCGCTTTTTAGCAGATTGTTTTGCTCAAAGCTGCTAGAGCTTATCGTAGGGCAAACTGCAAACTCGCCACCCTTATTAAAGCCTCGTGCGCGTTGTAAAATTTTCGGCTCTTGATTGCCACCTTGTGCCGTATATATAGTAGGAGCTACCCCGTCGACATCATAAACTCGTTTTAGTATGTCGTTGCCTTTTATGTCGAGCTTGCCAACTACTTTTATGAAGTTATCCGTGCGACGACTTCCTGCGGTAGTCATTATGCAATTCCCTACATCGCTTAAAGACATTGGGGCAAAGCTGCCCTGAAAGTTGTTTTCTTTTTTCTTAAGGCATGCGATCATCTTATCGCCCAAAAAGTATTTTTCATCTACTTCGCAATCTAGCATATCGCCCAAATTTAGCTCTAGTGCCTGCTTTGGTGCGTTAAAAAAGGCGTGATATTCGTCTACGTTCAAAAACCCCACGATATACAATCGCTCTCTATTTTGCGGGATGCCGTAGTCTTTTGTGTTTAAAACTTCGGCGTGGCAGTGATAACCCAGCCTCGCAAGGTGTCCATAAATCTTTGATAGCTTTTGCCGCCGTTGATAGACAAAAAGCCTTTGACGTTTTCATAGATGAATACGCTAGGGCAAGCCTCGCTAACGACGCGGTAAAATTGCCATATCAGATTGCCTCTCTCGCCGTCCTCGCCCGCGCGATGCCCTGCGATTGAGAAGTCTTGGCAAGGGCTACCGCCGATCAAAATATCTATTTGCCCGGCGTAAGCTTTGGCGTCAAGATCGCAAACATCCTCATAAAAAGCTAGCGGGGCTTCGTGATTGGCTAGATAGCTTTGACGAGCGAATTTGTTTATCTCGCAGGCAAGTATCGTTTTAGCCTCGCCGAATACTTCGCGAGCTGCAAACTCGGGCGCGCCGATGCCTGAAAAAAGAGTAGCAAGTGATATTTTATGCATTATGCACATCCGAAAAGAGACTATTTTCTTTTATAAATTTCTTTAAAATTTCTACGACTTCATGTGCAAAATCAGGGTTTTTAAAACGAAAACGTCTAAAATAAAAATAAATTGCAGCTTTGTTTTTACCAGTATGCTTTGAAACGTAGTCTGCGATCTCGCTTTCACTTGATGCACATTCAAGTGCTTTATAATACATATCTGCCACTTCATCAAAATGTGGACAGAGGTAGTTTTGCTTAACGAAAAGGGCGTGCTCATATATCTTAAAACGATCATGCCTGTCATGCTTGCGGTCAAGATAGCTTAAATTTTGTAAATTTTTCTTGCACGTTTCAAGTATGCTAGCGTGATCTACGCGTATATACTCCCTCATCGTTGTCATAAGCTAGCTCCTTTTTTTAAAAAACAAAGCCAACATGCCAAGCGTTAACATGGCACCTCCGACAAAAGCACAAACAACTACTGCAATAACGCTTAAGGCAAATTGCTCAGTCATGATCTATCCTTTTTGGTAAAAATTTCGCCTTCGCCAAAAAATAGCCACTGGATCGAAAAGTCATACTTGTCAGCAAGTAGGATGATCCATGATAGTGGCGGTCTGTTCTCTTTTATGACATTCCAGTAAGCGACTCTAGTGACGTTAAGCACTTGTTTGGCAAAGTCATTTTTGCCGTAGTCAAGCAGTCTTCTAGCCGCATCTATACGCTGCGTAATGGCTACAATATCAAGCGTTTGGTGCTGCTTTTTATCCATCGAAAATCCCTTTTTACGCTATAATGTAAATACATTTTAACGCTTTGGTTAAATATTTGAGTTAATTATATACTCAATTGAAATAAAAGTCAATAGCATATTACTCAAAAATTTCTAAAAGGAGTATAAATATGGAAAATTTAGAAGCTATTTTGGCGAGAATGCGCGCTGTGCTCGGAGTAAAAACAGATAAGCAGATGTGTGAAATTTTAGAAATTCCATACAATACTATTACGACTTGGAAAGATAGGGACAAAATTCCAAAAGGAAGATTTTTGGAAATTGCCGCAAAGCTAAATGTAACGCCCGAATATCTAGAGAGTGGAATAAATATATCAGGTGGCAACAATCAAATCGGCAATTTAAATACACAAAACAATGGTTCAAATGAAAAGGATAGAGGCGAGATATGGAGCGAGTTTGTAAAGCTCTTTGATGAATACGGCAGCAATGCAATGCTTAAAAAATTTATCGAGCGTCTAGAGGAAGAAAAAGAGAAATTTACTAAAGGAGAGTAAAAATGCTTGAGCAGGATAAATACTGGACTAAAAATATCGGTCTTAGTGTAAATGATAACGAAAATGAAATAAGTGTCTTTGAGGTAAAGGAGCTGATGCTTTTTAGAGAAGATGCTAAGAGTAACGCAGGGTATGGAGATGACAAAATGTTGGCTGCTCAAGAATTTCTAGAATTTTTGGATATAGAATATCATAAAATTTTAGATGCTGATTTTGTTTTTAAAGATAAAGATGATCCTGTATGGCTATGGGTAAAATTTTCTCAAGAAGTTGGAAGAAAAAAGAGAGGCGATACAAAAATATATAACATACAAATCCACGGTGGAAACAATCAAATAGGCGACGGAAATACTCAACATAATAATGGAAATAAAGCGTGATAGATGAATTTTTAAAGGCATTTTTTGATGCGATAGGTGGCTTTGTAAGTTATTGTCTCGCTTTTATTTTTAGTGGCATAGAAAAATTTATCATGTATATATTGTATTATCCAGATCCGCAAATCTTGTATTATAGATTAGCCGGATTTATGATGCTTTTTATGATAACAATTTCTTTGTTTTCATTTTATATGAACAAAAGAAGGCGTCGATTAAAAAAGGATAAGCCACTTAAATTTTATAATAATAAAAGACACACTATTATAATCAATGGTGGAAATAATCAAATCGGCAACGATAATACGCAGAATAATTACAAGAGATAGAGATAATGAAAGAAGTGGTTTTACAAAATTTCGGTTTTATTTTACTTGCTTTTTCTGTGTTGCTATTTATTTTAATATATCTAGTTTTAATTTTTATTGGTTATAAACCAAGAGAGACAATAAAAACAATATTATCCGCCATATCCTATATTATACTTTATTTGCTAATTGAAGCCATTCTTTGCCGTATTATTTTTGGCAAAGAATATGAGTATTATGTGGGATATTATTTATTTTATTTATTTGCAGCATATATAGACTATAGACCTCGTGACTTAATACGAAGTAGCTGCATAACTATCATTTTATCTATTATACTAGCTATTGGTGGCGACGGGAAAGAATCTTTTTATGAGTTTTTGATGAATTTTACAGTAGGTTTTATATCAATAAATTTTACCTCTATAGTTTTTCTATCATTGCAAAAATTGATAAATCTTACTAAAGAACAATGGATGCAACATAAAATTACAAATAACATAAATGCAAAAACTATATCTATTGACAATGAAAATGATGTTGCAATAGATAACTCTCGTGTTCTTAATGCAGAAATCAATACTTTAGTAGATATTGGGAATATAATAGAAAGCGGCATTCAAAATAAAATTCCTGATGATTTTACAAAAAATGAAAAAATATAAATTTCAAATTTTAATTAGAATATATATTGGAACTAGGCAAGCAAGTTTAGAGAATAGAAATAAATTATGGCGAATTACAAACATATAAAAAGGAGAGGATATGGGCAATGAAAAACAATCTAATATAGATGTTATTCAAAAAAGACTTATTTCTGTTTTTAAAGATGAAACAAAAATATCCGCACTGTCTGGATTATTGGATATGATAGAAAACAACTCTTTTGCTACAGCAGTCTCTAATATTGAGAATTTTTATACTAACTATGGTGATTTTGCTACAAAAAAAGAAGAAATAGACGAAATTTTGGATGACGTAAAAGACTCCCAAGAAAAAATAAATAATGCTTATAGCGAAATTTACGATATAGACGATAGGAGCATAGCACTAAAAGACTCGAGTAGTATTTTAAATAATTTAAGGCAAGCCAATAATGATGCTGTAAAAATAAGAAAAACATATATAAATTTTTATGGACAAAAAGACAGCGAAGGCAACCAGACACAAGGTATTGTTTCTAAACTCGAGTCTGCTTGTAGCGAAATAGAAGAATCGGAAGATAAAATAAATGAGCTAAAAGATTTTTATGACGAGGTATTTAATGGGATTACGGATGATAATGATCCAAAAAACAATAAAAAGTCATGGGTAGACTTTTTGGATGAAAAAAAAGAATATGTAAATAATATGATTGAACAGGGGGAAAATGACTTTAAAAATTTAAAGAATAAGATAAATTCATTGCTTCCTGGCGCAACTTCCGCTGGGTTAGCTAGGGCATATATGAGACAAAGAAGAATAACGGAAAAGAAAGTAGAAAAGTGGAATCGTATTTTTAATTGGGCTATAGTAACATTTGCTGTTGCTTTCTTGTTTTATTTTATTTTAGCTATATATTTAAACACTTTTGGTTTTGTTGATTTTTTTAAAAGTTTACCATTGTGGGTATTTAGTGGATTTTTTATTTATTACTCAACACAACAGATTTCTGAGTACAAGAAAACAGCCGATGAATATAGGCACAAAGAAGCCTTAGCGTCATCTTATATTGGCTTTGAGCGTCTTATATTGGAATCTGGAAATATAGAATTGAGAGATAAGCTTTTAGAAATAGCTACTGATGCTATCGGTGTTAATCCCAGTGATAGAATAAATTCTAGCGGGCAAATTCCAAGTTTAACATTTTTAGAAAAAATTATAGATTTACTTCCATCTGAAAGTCTGAGGAAACTTTATGACAAAATAGGTAATTCTCTAAATATCGCAAAAAAATAATAACTTTATACATTTTTTAGGAAACTCATAATCTAAACTATCCGTAAAAAGCGGAGAGTTTAGATGAATAACGATTTAGATTTGATCAAAAAAGCTTTAGCGATCTTGAAAATCACAA
The DNA here is from genome assembly GCA_002092835.1 of Campylobacter concisus. Lineage (NCBI taxonomy): Bacteria > Pseudomonadati > Campylobacterota > Epsilonproteobacteria > Campylobacterales > Campylobacteraceae > Campylobacter > Campylobacter concisus. Next base: position 398,740 of record LVWL01000020.1, read on the forward strand.
GGTTTATAAAAAAAGTTTTTTAAATTTACACTCTATGCAAAATAATACACAATATTTTATACGTTATTTTACCAACACATCCAAATAATCCGCCCACCATTGCATTAACATCTTCATATCTGCTAAATTTTGAGCTCTATTGTAAGCTTCTCTTACTTTATCCTTGTCCTTGTGTGCAAGGCATCGTTCGATGATGTCAGCATGACAACCATGTTCATTTCTTTTTTCGTTGGCCATAGTTGAAAACATCGCACGAAAGCCATGAGAAACGATCTCGTCTTTGCTATATCCCATGCGTCTTAGTGCTGTATTTAATGTATTTTCACTCATTGGGCGGCTTTTGGATAGTGTGCTGGGAAAAAGATACCCTTCGGTATTTCTACAAATTTTTGCATAGTCTTTTAATAAATTTACGACTTGATCAGCTAGCGGTAGTCTAAAAGCCTCTTTCATTTTCATTTTATCTGCTTTAATCGTCCAAATTTTTGTGGACAGATCAAACTCATCCCACTGGGCAGCCCTAACATTAAATGGACGCATAGCGGTGTAGATCGCAAGCTTTAGTGCAACTTTTGTTTTTATGTCACCATTATATCCGTCTACTGACACAAGTAGCGTACGTATCTCATTTTCATCTGTGATAGTAGGGAAATTTTTAGGCTTTGCGATTTTAAAGGCGTATTTGAAATTTATATCGGCCACGACGTTGTGAGCAACTATCTCATAGGTGACAGCGTATCTAAAAATTTGATTTAGCAAGATAAATACACGCTTGATGGTTTCTAAATTCCCAGCTTTTTCTATGGTCTTTAATACATCTATTATTTCTACTGCTTTTATATTGTCCAATGGTCGATCGCCTAAATAAGGTGCAACGTGCTTGTTAAAAATCAAATTTTGTTTTTTTAAGTAGTTTGGAGTTATGTTTTCGGATTTTATATCTAGCCATTTTGTAGCGATATCGTTTAGTGTTGTTTTGCTACTCTTTTTACTTATTAGCGGATCAATACCGTCTAATATTTGAGCGGCCAGCTCCCTGCGTTTTTCTCTGGCGGCTGAGAGGCTAAGATCAGGATAATTACCCAGGGCCATTCGGCGTGTTTTTAATGTAAGAGGACTTTTATATTCAAGTGCAAAAAATTTACGACCGCCTGGCTCGATGAAAATAAATAAATTTTGTCCGTCAGATTTTTTATAAACCTTATCTTTGGGTTTTAAAGCCCTTATGGCTGTGTCCGTCAAAGGAGGGTTAATTTTTGGCATTTTTGTCCTTTTGGTGCCCGCAAGCCCCTAAAAATCAAGCAACGATTTTTTACGGACATTTTTTGGCGGACAATATTTTATCCTTTAAATTATCCGTAAAAAGTCCTTAAAGGCAATTAAAAGGGCTTAAAAATATTGAAAACAATTTAAAATAATAAGATATAATAAAAGTCGTTTTTGTCGCGCTTTGGGAAAGGTTTTTAAAAAGATTGAAAGGGATTAAAAAATATAAAATGGTGGAAGCGAGGGGGATCGAACCCCTGTCCAAAAACAAAATACATACAGCCTCTACACGCTTAGCAAAAGTGAAAATTTCATCTAAAAAGGCTCACTTTCCAAAACCAAAATTTAGACTAAGACCAAAATTTCAGCTCGCACTCAGTCATATTACGAGCCTACTCTAGCTAAATTACTTGCTTTTGTCCTAGCTAGAATTAGACTAAGCAAGGCTCAACTGAACTTACGCAGCTTTAGCGTAAGCAGGAGCGAAATTAACGTTGTTTGCGTTTAAATTTAATTTGAGCTTTTTACGCTTTGCTCAAAGCGACGTGCCACCGTACACACTCTGCTCCTGTCGAAGCCAAGTCGCTCCCAAAAAATAAAATGGTTAGTGAATTATTTAGTTAAGTTTTGCAGGCACATCAATGATTTTTGGTTCAAGAACACTAAAATATTCAAAATCGTTCTCGACGTCATCTTTATATTTATTAAACTGATCGCTAATAAGTAGCAACCAATCTATAAATTTATCATTTGCTGGCCCTTTTAGACTTCTTGCCTCTTGAGTTATCTCTTCAGCTAAAGTTGTAAGCTTTAATATCGGATCAAGATGCATAAATCCTGCTGCTGATTTAATATTATGAAAAATCCTAGTAAGCTCTAAGATGCTGTCTTTATATTTATCAGCTCTTCCTAAATTTATTATCAAAGGCTCAAGTAAATCGCACATTAAAGCATAGTGAGATAAAAATTCTTCAACTATGTCATAAGAGTAATCTATTTCAAGCCTTTTTAATATACCCATTTTTATGTCCTTAAGAAATTGGCGTAATTGTAGCAAAAATTTGATAAAATTGTTAGCCTTTTAGCTAAAATCCTTGGAGCTTGCAATGAAAAATGAAAAAACTCAGAAGAAAAAACTAAGCATAAATGATATAAAAAATAAAAAAGGCATTGAGCCTATTGTAATGATAACAGCCTATGATGCGTTATTTGCCAAGCTTTTTGATGATTATGCTGATATTATTTTGGTTGGTGATAGCTTAAATATGAGTTTTAATATGCAAGAAAACACGATAAGTGCGGACATGAATACCATGCTTTATCATACAAAGGCCGTTTGTAATGGAGCTAAAAATACTTTTATCATGGCTGATATGCCATTTGGCAGCTACACAAATGAAAAGCAAGCTATAAAAAATGCGATGAAATTTTTCAAACAAACAAATGCCGATGCGGTAAAGCTCGAAGTTGGCATGCACCAAGTAAATTTAGTGAAGCGCCTTTGTGAAGAGGGCATAAACGTTATGGCTCACATTGGCTTAAAGCCTCAGTTTTATAAATTTGAAGGTGGCTATAAGATAAAAGGCAGAAGCGAGATCGAGGCAAAAAAACTAATTGAAGAGGCTTTGGCGTTTGAGCAAGCTGGAGCATTTGGTATCTTACTTGAGGGCACGATGAGTGGCGTGGCCAGTGAGATAACAAAGCAAGTTCATGTACCAGTTATTGGTATCGGATCTGGAGTAAACGTCGATGGACAGGTGCTTGTATGGTCTGACATGCTTGGGTTTTTCGAAGACTTTAAACCAAAATTTGTAAAACGCTATCTTGATGGAGCGGATATTGTAAGAAAGAGTGTGCAATCCTACGCAAATGATGTAAAGAGCAAAATTTTTCCAAGTGAAGAATTTTGCTATTAGGACGATTAATATCCGCATTAAATAGAACATGGCAAAATTAAATTTCTTTATAGCCCTCTATATCAAGACCAAAGCCTGCAAGGCTTACAAATTCTTTATTTTTATTTGAGCTTAAAAGCTCAATCTCGCTTATACCAAAATACTTTAAAATTTGTGCCCCAATGCCATAATCTTTTTGTGAGCTTGCATCGCTTTTATTACTGTCTAAAAATAGTAACACTCCACCATTTTTACTTAAAAAATCCAACGACTTTAATAAATTATCAAATTTATCTCCGCTTAAAAGCTCATGATCTTTACTTATTTTTTGAAATTTTACATTAGTTTGCGCTTTTATCTCTCCGAAAATATAGGCAGCGTGATTTTTATTTTCGTGATCTTTTATGTCATATCTTTTTGCTTCAAAACCACAGATTTTTACACTCTTTGTGGGCGAAACTTCTATTAGGCTTTCGTGGCTAAGTCTGTATTCTACTAATTCAGAAACGCTTATCATATTTAGGTTAAATTTTTTACAGAATTCCTCCAGATAATCACGTCTTGCCATTGTGCCATCTTCTTTTACAATCTCGCAAATCGCTGCCATTGGACTAACGCCAGCAAGTTTGCAAAGATCAACTGATCCTTCAGTGTGACCTGTTCGAACGAGTACGCCGCCTTTTTTTGCAATAAGCGGAAATATATGCCCAGGCCTTACAAAATTTTCAGGCACTGAATCAGTATTAGCAGCAAGTCTAATCGTCATATCACGCTCATAAGCACTTACGCCTGTCGTTGCTTCCTTTGCATCAATCGTGACAGTAAATGCGGTTTCGTGACTAGATGTATTTTTAGAAACCATTAGTGGCAAATCAAGTCTTTTTGCGTTTGCTTCATCCATCGCAAGGCAAAGCACGCCTTTTGCATGAGTGATTGCAAAATTTACCTTTTGCATATCGCTGCTTGTCGCCGAAAAGACCAAGTCTCCTTCATTCTCACGGTCCTCATCATCGACCATAATTACCATTTTGCCATTTTTTATATCTTCGATCGCTTTTAATACATTTTCAAATGCCATAAATTTCCCTTATTAAATTTTTACGATTATATTGATTTTTTGATAACTTAGAGATAAAAATATTAATTTTGATTTGTCTTGTATCAATTATTTAGAAATTTTAGTAAAAGATTTATTTTTAAATATATGCGATTTAGTAGCGATAAATTAGATTTTATTTTTCAATTTATTTTATATGTAAAATTTTAAAACATAAATTTTTAATAAAATGCACTATTTTTAAGAATGACAATAACTGGGAAAAATGGAAGTTAAAGAATAAAAGATGGCGCAGCGGACGGGGCTCGAAC